>JAZRUD010000184.1:0-2764 GCA_045652385.1 Clostridia bacterium | reverse complement strand
GCTCATGACCCCCCTGTCCGCCTGACAGGGGGAGAGCATCCGGGGCATCGCCCACGCGATATCGCTGGTATATGAGCAATAAACAGGAGATTGGATGGAGTAAAGAATGGATTGGATGATGTATCTGAAAGTTTTTGCCGTGGGCGGGGCGCTGTGCGCCCTGGGGCAGCTGGGGCTCTCCCTGACCCGGCTCACCACCGCCCGCATCCTGGTGATCTACGTGACCGCAGGCGTGATTTTGGGCGGTCTGGGCCTCTACGGGCCCCTCGTGGACTGGGCCGGGGCCGGGGCCACGGTGCCTTTGACCGGCTTCGGCTACGCCCTCTCCCAGGGCGCGAAGAAAGCGGTCTTAGAGCAGGGCCTTCTGGGGGCCTTCACGGGCGGCGTCACCGCCACCGCCGGGGGCATCGCCGCGGCGATCCTCTTCGGCTATCTGTTCGCCCTGCTGGCCAGGCCGAAGACGAAGATGTGAAAAACGGGGGTCAGCCCCTATGGGCGTACTCCGAGAGGGTCACGTCCGTGACGAGATCGGGGCTGGGAAAGAGGAGCACCCGCTCCGTGCGGAAGCTGTAGGCGGCGCCCCGGCCCAGGACGAACTGGTCGGCGATGCCGATGCCCACGGCGGCAGCCGCCGCCTCCATGCGCCGGGCGGCGTCCTCGTCCTCCCGGGGGGGGGTGGGGTCCCCCGAGGGATGGTTGTGGGCGAGGGCGATGAAGCAGGCCTTGTGGATCAGGGCCGTCTCCAGGATGGGCCGGGGGTCCGCCAGCACCTCAGTGAGGGAGCCGGAGGAGATCACGCCCTCGTAGATCAGCTCGTACTTTTTGTTGAGGCACACCAGCCGCAGGGTTTCGTACCGATCCTGGAGGGACAGGACCAGCATGTACCGGCCCAGGGCCGAGGGCGTGCCCAGGACGGGCCGCCTGTCCCTCTCGGAGAACCGCTTCAGGAGCACCCGCCGGTCCACCTCCCCGAGAAGGCTCAAAAACACGGCGGCGGATTCGCCCACGCCCTCCACCTGCCGCAACTGGTCGGGCCGGGCCGAGAGCACCGCTTCCAGGGAACCGAAGCGGGCGAGCAGCCGGTGGGCCAGGGGGTTCACGTCCACCCGGGGCAGGGCGTAGGTGAGCAGCAGCTCCAAAACCTGGTGGTCGGCCATGCCCTCGATCCCGTTCTGTATGAAGTTTTCCCGAAGACGGCTCCGGTGGCCCGCGTGTTCGTTCATGCCCGTTTCTCCAGGCTGCCGCGCAGCCGTTTTACATGGTCTATGGGGAACCCGTCCTCGCTGAGGACCGCTTCGCCGGTGATGCCGTCCACGAGCCCCGTTTCGGGACAGGGTTCGTACGCCGCCAGGAGCGACGCCTCATCGGGAAGCTGCCCCAGGGCCGCGCACAGGCCCAGAGCGCCCCAGTTGGATACGGTGGCCAGGACGAGCTCGTCCGTTTTCACGGCGCA
Source organism: Clostridia bacterium (assembly GCA_045652385.1). Taxonomy (GTDB): domain Bacteria; phylum Bacillota; class Clostridia; order Christensenellales; family CAG-138; genus RUG472. Next base: position 1,311 of record JAZRUD010000184.1, on the reverse strand, counting down.
GGGCACCCGCCCCAGCCGCTCGGCGATGTCCGCGGCCAGGTTTCCCATGCCGATCTCGTTCCCCCCGTCGCCGATGCCCACGGAGGGCAGGCGGGAAAGGAGGAACAGCCCGTCCAGAGGCGCCATGAACCGGCCGATGGACGCGCCCCGGGCGTTGACGTACCGGCCGTCCGCGGTGCGCCCGCACCGCTCCACGGCGATAAGGCCCACCGGCTGCTCCCGCGCCAGCAGGGCCAAAAGCTCCCTCTCCCCCGCTGCAGGGGGAAAGGCGACGAAGGGCAGACCCGCCCTTTGGAAGTAAGCCGCGCAAAACAGGTCCGTCACCACCAGCGGGGCAAAGCCCAGCCGAAGCAGGGCGTCGTACAGGAGCCTGGTCCCCGGCGGGCCGTCGGTCTCGCCCCGGCCGTCCACATAGAAGCCGGTGACCAACAGCACCCGGCCCCGGGGCCAGGACAGCACGTACCGCCCCGCCCGGGCGCAGAAGTCCGACGGCAGCAGGCCCGATATCCGGTCCATGCCCCGCCGGGACTCGCCCAGGATCAGTTCCTCCAGCCGTCCCATCTCAGCCCTTCCCCTCGGCGGCCTTCCGCTGCCGTTCGTAATACTGATAGAGCTCCTCCGTGGCCAGAGCCATCTTGGTCACGGCGAAGCGGCAGTCCCTGGGATACACGTACAGGGTGTCCCTGTCGGTGTTCAAGTCCACGCAGTCCCCGAACTTGCCCAGATACTCGTACTCGATATGGACCGAATACTGGGAGGCCGCGGGGATGTGGACGCGGTAGGGTTCTCCCTTATACGCGCCCTCCACGGTGAAGCCGGTCATGTCGTGGGTGAGGGCAGCCATGCCGAGGTCCATATAGCCCTTGGCGTTGGGCAGGGCGTCCACCCGGGCCCGGCAGGTGAAGGCGTAGGTCCCGGTCTCCACCTCTTTTCGCACGTTCGAGCGCTCCCACTCGTACCAGTCGGGGATGTGGGAAAACTCCGTCTCCCCCTCCAGGGCGCGGAGCTCGGAAAGCTCGCTCATCTCCCAGGTTTTTCCGCAGCTCTCGCAGAAGAGGCGGGTCCCTTTGGCGTTCATCCGGTACTCCGCGCCGCAGTGGGGACACTGATAGAGGACCTTTTGGAGGCCCTCCGCCCGGCCCTCGTAGGTCACGCGGATGCCCCGCTCCCTCTGCCAGGCGAAATCGTCGTATCGGAATGCCTTTACGATGGCCGTGTTGATCTCGTCCACGGTGGCCTTCTCCAATGCTTCCCCGGTGAACAAACAGGTCATCTCCGCCTCGGTGGGCTTCACCTTCCGATCGTGCAGGT
>JAZRUD010000183.1:0-8456 GCA_045652385.1 Clostridia bacterium | reverse complement strand
CGAATCGGATGAGGTCATCACGAAGCGCTTAAGGATCGACACCGGCGACGAGCTTCTCGGGTGCGACTGGGTGAAGACCAAGGACCGCGGGATGGTCTTCAACATCCATCCGGTCACGTACATCCGGGACGAGGATATTGTACTCACCAACGGTCAGATCTGGGATAAGCAGCACCAAAGAGGACGCGGTCACTGCTTTATCTCCGAGTGGCTGGAGCGGTCCGAAGAGCGGGGCCTTCTGTACTTCTCCGACGCCGAGACGGCCACGGCCTACACCAACTTTATGGCCATCGCCGATAATCATTATGTGGATTTGTAAAAAATGTGTTGACAATGTGTGTCCGACGGTGTATAGTGAAACTGCCGGGAGGGTTCCGGCAGAAAGAGAGGTATCACATATGAAGCACATGTATTACTTTGGATGGTTTCGGAAGGACCCGGTCACGGGCCACAAGAAGCGCCCTCAGAAGAGACTGGAGCAGATCAACCGGCGCTTTGACCTGATCTATGGAGCAGTCAAGAGGTCGGAAGCAAACGGCACGCCCATGCGTCACCGCTGGCTTATGCCGGGCCTCGCCCGCTTCTATATGAAGAAGAAAAGGGGGCTGTGCAGATGATCCTGGCATTTTACGGATACGCGGCGGGGGTGGTCTCCACCATCCTCGCCCTGGGACTGATCGAGCTGATCCGCTGGTGGGATCAGAGAATGGAGGAAGAGGATGAGTAACGATTATTTGATCCGGCTGAAGCTGGAACGGAATAGTCTTCGGGAGAAGGTAGACCGGCTTTCGGTATTTTCCTTCTTTGTGAGTGGCGCACCGGCCGGACGGGGCAGAGGGCATAAGACCTCGCGGGATCATCTCCCGCCGGTGCACTCCGGATACCCGGGCGGTATCTGAGATTAAGCAAAAGGAGGCCATACAAACATGGCAGATATGAGCAATTTCTTCGGACTGGGCAACAGCCAGAAGTCCACAGTAGCCGACGGCTACGACACCAAGTCCCGCGACATCGTGAAGCTCGGGGACGCAAAGGAGCAGCGGATCTACGGATTCATCATCAGTAAGGAAGGCAAGACGAAGAAGGGAAAGACCCTCCCGCGCAAGGTTTTACTGTGCGGCGAGAAGGAGCTTGTGTCCCTCCCGGAGCGGTACACCAAGATCTATGAGGAGTTTAACGAGGAGCAACTCGCACTCATCACCTCGGGCCGGGTATTCCTCACCGACATCACCCCGATCTCGACGGCGAACGGCGACACGTACATCTTCCGCCTGAAAACCCAAGACGAGGACTGACAGCTATTGATCGCTGATACCTCTTCATACGGTAAAGGACCTGTCTCTTGACAGGTCCTTTTCTTTTTGGTAAACTGTACTACAACAATAGAAAAGGAGGACACGCCGATGAACGACGTCGCTCAGATCATCGCGTCCTTGGGTTTTCCGATTGCCATGTGCGGGGCTCTGTGCTTCTATATCTGGAAGGTCCAGCAGCCGCTGACAGGTGCGATCGTGAAGCTCATCGACCGTGTGGACCAGCTCCTCGACAAGATCGAGGAAGACACGCCAGCCGGTGGCAAAAAGACCGGCAGAAAGGAGTAAGCTCATGGGAGTTATTGATCTTGACGCAAGGGTCAAGAAGCTCGAACAGGGCGGAAGCGGCGGAGCTGAGATCGACCAGATCGAGGCCGACCTGACCGCTTTGGAGAATACCGTCGGGGATCTGATCGAGGATGTCTCGGACAAGATCACCTTCAACACCGACCTGGGGTTCGCGGAAGGGTTTCCGAAAATCAGTATCACGCGGATCGGTAATATGTGTTTCCTTCAGTGTGCAGTGGACATCGGCTCCGGTGCTTCACAAGAAGGAAGTGACACCGTGATCGGGACGCTTGACGAATCCATCCGTCCGCTGAACAAATCAATCGGAGACGGTACCGGTGAAAGCGGCAGTCCAAGAAGCTGTTTTATCGAAACGGATGGGACGGTAAAAGAAGACGGCGGAGACTGGGCGATGTTCTCCGCATTTTGGAAAATTGCAACAACCTAACACAGAAAGGAGACTAACAACATGTCTGTAGTAACTTTGAACAACAACGCTGTATATTCGATCATCAATGCAGCACGCGCCCAGGCGCTCGGCGGCGGCTCTGAGGAAGCCATCGCCTCTCTCGACCTGAAGGACATCGTGGACGCCGGCGGCGACGAGACCGTCATCGGTTCCCGGGAAGCCTTCACCAAGGCCCTCATCAACGTCCTCGTGAAAAACTGGTTTACGGATACCTCGTACCGCTCGAGCTACTCGGATCCGTTCTTTGAGGATTCGGCCCGCTTCGGTGCCATCACCCAGATGATCTCCGTCGAGGTTCCGGCCGTCAAGGCCTCGAGCCAGTGGACGAGTATCACCTCCGGCACCACGACCGTCGGCACCTATACGGTATACCTTCCGGTCGTCGATACCCAGTATTACGGAAAGTCCGACAGCTGGGAGATCCCGATCGCCATCACCGGCAACCAGTGGAACACCGCATTCCGAAACGAGGACGAGCTCCGCGGTTTCGTGTCCTACGTTCTCATGATGGTGGACAACGCCCTCGTGGTACACCTCGAGAACATGTCCAACATGAACCGCAACAACTTTATCATCGAGAAGTACAAGGCAGCGACGGCCGTGTCCCCGGAGGACGGCGTGCATGTGGTTGACCTTCTCGGCGGTTTCGTGGCAGCACACGGCGACATTACCAAGGACTTCTCCGTTGCGGACTTCCTCGATTCCCAGGAAGCGCTGATCTACGCAGCTGAGCAGATCGCACTCTACTCCGATTACATCGGACGCATGAGCACGATGTTTAACATCGGAAATAAGGCACGTTTCACTCCGGACGACCGCAAGGTTCTCCAGGTGCTCTCCGCGTTTGAGAAGCGCATGCAGTTCCACGCACTCAGTGATGTGTACCACGATGAGCTTGCTGCTCTTCCGGGACATCAGAGTGTTGCATACTGGCAGGGCTTCGGTAACGGCGGAACCTGGTCCGAGGTTTCCAAGATCATCGGCAAGTCTACGAGCTACACCGAGGGCGACGCGACGACCGTCAGCAACGTCGTTGCGTTCCTTGCGGATAAGTGGTCCGTAATGCACACCATTATTGAGCACCGTGTAGCGGCTAAGGTCTTTGAGCCGGAGGACATCGTACAGTATTACTATCAGTTTACTGACCGGTACCTGAACGACCTCACACAGAACGCGATCGTGTTCGTCCTGAACCCGTACACCGCTCCCATTGGTGGTTGATCATATCGGAAGAAGGGAGGGAGCAGCTGCTCTCTCCCTTTGTCTTTTATAGGAGGATCGTATGGCAAGTGAAAGAAAGAACGCCGAGCGCTGGAAGTACCTCCGGCGGAAGACCAGCGACGACACCCTCACCGAGGGCCTGTCGTCCATGTTCATCCGGAGAGGCTTGCCGGAGGAGGACTTCCGGGAGTGCGACGGCTTTATCGAGGAAATCCTGCTCAAATGCGGGTGCGGTGCCTATGTGCACCGGAACGACCACGTCGAGGACCGGTGGATCTTCGGCGAGTGTGATCTTGTGGGCCAGCCCGGGTCCTACGGCTTTGGCAAGAACGCCATCGTCCGCGCCGGAGGCGGGTTTGTGAAGCAGTACGACGACTGGAGGAACAACCCCGACATCGTCGTCGCGTTTAATAATCCGGTCCGTCTTCCGGATATGATGATCCCCTACACCGCGGACCGTATCGCGGAGGTGGATACGTCCATCAATTCCGTGATCATGAACGCCCGCGTTCATCCGGTACCGGTGGCAAGGGATGACAAGATGAAGGCAGCCGTTGAGGAAGCCTTCAAGGACATGGACAGCGGGAAGCTCCGGACCATTGTTTCGAGTAACATCTGGAAGGATCTCGCGGAGCTCGGGATCACAGCAGACCCCGCACTGGCGCTGAACCTTACGGACCCGAACCTTTCAAACCTCATCCAGTACCTCGGGAAGTACCGAGAGGATCTTCTTCGGTGGTTCTGGAATCTGTACGGACAGAACGCCCAGGCCAACAGTAAGCTCGCGCAGCAGTCCGTCGAGGAAGTGACGACCGGGGAAAGTATCGCAATGATCCTTCCGCACACACGCTACCACGAGCGCCAGAAAGAGGCCGCGGAGTTAAAGCGGAAGTTTGGCTGGGAGGTTACGATTGAATTTTCCGAGCCCTGGCAGAACGCTTTTGCAAGATGTCAGAAAGAGACCGGGGAAGCCCCGGAGGAAGGAGTAGAAGATGGCACAGAAGATAATGAGCTGGAAGCAGCTGCTGGTGACACTGACGAAAATAGCAGCGAGCCCGACAACGTATGACCGCGGGAAGCAGTGGGCATACTGGGACGGTAAGAAGTGGCATTTTGACTGCTGCCGTCTCATCAAGGCTGTCCTGTGGGGATTTGATTTTGAGAAGGACAAGTCCCACGGCGGAGCGGTTTGCGGGAAGGGATACCCGGATTATACCACGGAGCAGATGATCGACCACTGCCTGAAGGTCTCGAACGTGATCCGGAAGGACGCGATCCATCCCGGCGAGCTGTTGTGGTTTAAGGGACATGTCGGGATTTACATCGGAAACGGCAGCGTGATCGAGTGTGCGCCAAGCCTTAAGGGCGTGGCCGTCACGAGCCTGTCCTACCAGCCCTGGAAGCTCCACGGGTTCCTCGATGTCATCGACTATGGCGAGGAGCCGGTGCCCGCGCCGGTGGATTATGAGCTGAAGAAGGGCGAGAAGCTGTGCCTTAAGGACGAGCCCTTGTACAAGTCCTCGACAGCGAAGAAGCCCGTCCGGCAGTATTCCGGTTTCGCGTGGCTTGTGGACGGGAAGCTGTTTGCAAACGACCGCGTCCGCGTTACCTTTGACGAGAAGAACGTCGGCAACGTGTCCATGACCGACGGCTATATTACATGGAGGTGGGGCAAATGAAGACAAGAGACCTGAGCAACGATAATTTTGTCCGGATCACCGGGAACCTCGCGGACGTCCTGGACGCCGCCGAGACCGAAGTCTCCGAGTACCATCCGGCCGTGACGGATCCGTGGCAGCTTCTGTATACCAATAAGGAAGGCAGCAGTGCAACCTTCCTCTCGGATCAGGCAGCGAAGGACCTTCTCTTGCGCCGCGCCTCGTGGAAGTACGGCGCGGTCTTTAAGGATACCGACACCGTGGACATCGGGGATCTCGGGGAAGCCTTTTACCGCGAGTACCGCGCATGGTGGCAAAGACGCGGCGAGGCCTTCGGGTGGCTCGATGAGATGATGAAGAGAAGAGATTATGATCCCCTGGAAAACTACGACCGGAAAGAGGACGGCGGATGGAGCGACACGACCGACATCGGCGCCCGCTCCGGAACGCATAACCTCTCTGACGTGTACGCTGCCTATACGGACACCGAGACGGAGACGCCGACGGTGAAGACCAAGGAAACCGTGACGCCTACCGTGAAGACAAAGCAGACCGAGACGCCCGGAGTGACGGACACCGTAACGGTGACGCCCAGAGCGGAGCGCACGAGGACGGAGACACCGGGAGTGGCCACGACCGTCGCGGAGAGTGTCTACGGCGACAATTCCACGGGTGAGGTGCCGTACAAGAAAACGGTTACTTCCCCGGGTGCCGGACAAAGTAATGTTGTAAAAGACGCCGGGACAGCGGGAACCGACACAACCGTGACTGGTCACGTCGGCACGAACGAGACCGTAAACGAGGTTGTGAGCGGGGATACCCAGACCGTCAACGAGGTTGTGAGCGGCAACACGCAAACGACCATGCAGCACGCGGCCCACACGGACCAGCACAATACCTCGACGAGCTCTCTGGCAGCACAGGACGTCGTCACACGGCTCTTTGATGAGTACCGGGTCCATGGCAACATCGGTGTGACCGCGGTTTCGGACATGCTTCTTAAGGAGTACAATCTCCGCTCGGCCATCGACCTCCAGAAGATGGCGATCGAGGAGATCACAAACCAGCTGTGCTACCTGGCGGAATAGGAGGGAGTTATGGCAGGAACCATCACAGTAAAACTGTACAACATCGACGATGACAACGAGAAGGTCAACAAGTCCCTCGGGACCGCGACTGAGTTTACCAACTGTACCATGCTGGAGACCGTGGACGTCACGAAGCCGACCGTCCGGATCACGACGTCCACGAACCTCTCGCACTTCAACTATATGTATATTGAGCGGTACGGGCGCTATTATTACATCGAACGCGTGGAGACCACGCCCACGGGCCTGTGGGTGCTGTATACCCGGTGCGACGTATTGATGTCCTACAAAAGCCAGATCCTCGCGCTACGGGGCACCGTGACGCGCTCGGAAAGCCTGTACAACGGCTACCTGAATGACAGCCAGTATAAGGCACTCGCATACCGCAAGATCGTTACCAAGTCCTTCCCGTCCGGGGTGGACAATGACTGTTTTATTCTGATGACGGTCGGATAAGGAGGACACCATGGCTATCAATTTTGTGGATTATTTTACCAGTATTGCACCAGCGGAGGTGGAGACGCTCACCAATGACAGCACCTACTACCTTCCGGACCTGAAGGCGGTCGAGCCGACCTGGTATGATACCTGGGGACACATCAACCGTCTGTACTACAATACTTCGAGCTCCGACCTCACAATCCCCGGAGCCGTGTACAGCTTCACAAAGGACAGCGCCACCGTCGGCACCTACGTGATCCTGTTCCGGATCCCGATGATCTATCCGGATAGTGGGACCATCCTGTGCTATTTCGGGGCCCGGCTGAACTTTTACGGAAGCGGATCGTCGAAAACCTACTCGGTGACCATCGGATACTTTGCAAATGAAAACCTTTCGGAAGCCGCCGGGTACCAGTCCACGGCAGGAGCAAGCGGCGACATTTCCATACAGACCAACTACCACGTCGGGATCAGTTTCTTGCGTCTTCCGACCCGGGACGGCTCGGCACCGTATACCAACGCCTGGGATAAGTACGTCATCGGACTGTGGTCGTGGGGCGAGCCCGGATGGGGATGGGATTCCGCAACCGACTTCCGCCTCAAGAGCACAAACGCGAATTCAACCGGAAACTATCTCGAGAGCAATTCCGGCTCCCTGTCTTATGTGAACTGGTACGACCTCGGGGAGTTTTCCCTGAACCACAACGGGGCAGGTCCCATCGGATATTTCTATTCCGACTTCTCTCCGGAAGTCGGCCCGGCGTCGGAACCGGACGGCTATGGCCAGAATGTGGTCGTCGGCCCTCCGAGCTTTGACGATTCCAGCGACACCATTGATCTCCCGACGGTGCCCGCGCTCGGTGTGGCCAATGTCGGCTTTGTCCGGGTATACAAGACCGGCTCAATGTCCTTACAGAACATCGGGATCGAGCTCTTCCCTCCGCTCCAGTATACGCCTCCGACACCGATCACGGCAACGGATACCACCGACGCGATCATCAACGGGTTTAATTCCATTGTGACGTTCCTCGCAAATATCCCGAGCTTCTTCGACCAGATGGTGGCCAACACGCTGATCAACTACGTGATCGACTGTCACATCATCCCGGTGACACCCACGAACGGCACTACCGAGCCGATCCAGGTCGGATGGAAGACACTACTCACCAGCGCGTCCCGCGTGACCAGTGATTATGTCGACGTATCCTGTGGATCCATTTCCATCCGGGAATATTATGCCGGGTTTGCGGACTTCCTTACTACCGCGAAGCTGTACCTTCCGTTCATCGGCTTTGTGCCGGTACGGCCGGAGTGGTTCCAGTCCGACACCTTAAAGGTGGACTACCGCTTTAATATCATCGACGGATCCTTTACCGTCTACGTCCGCTCCGGCGGGCGGTACGTGAACAACGGGGACACCACGGGCACGATCGTGGGACAGTACAGCGGAAACGCCTGTGTCCATCTCCCGATCACAGGCGTCACCTACGCCAGCATGGTCTCTGGTCTGGTCGGAGCAGCCGGAGGCATGGCGGCGGCCACCGGGTCCGGTGCCATCGCGGTCGCGGCTACCTCGGCCATCGGCGCGGCAACCACACACGGAGACATCGCCCAGAGTAACGCCTATACCTCATCGGCCGCCTTCCTCAGCTGTCGTAAGCCGTTCCTGATGATCGAGAGACCAGTCTCCGACTACTCAAAGAACTTCCAGCACGAGGTCGGCCTTCCGGCCAACATCTACGCGAAGCTCGGCGACGTGCCCGGCTTCGTCAAGATGGAGAACGTCCACGTGGACGGGATCAGCGGTGCTACCTCAGCCGAGAAGGAAGAGATCCGAAGACTTCTCGCGAATGGCGTCATCGTCTGAGAGTAACACAATCGAATACATGACCACACAGGGCCTCACACGTTCACGCGAGTGGGGCCTTGGTTTTGTGATCCTCGTGGCCAGCTGAGACCACAAGCGGCAGCACGCGAC
>JAZRUD010000182.1:0-2333 GCA_045652385.1 Clostridia bacterium | reverse complement strand
GCTTTGAGGCGGCAGAATGTTGGCCCGTTCCACCATGGTGGGGATGCCTTTCTCGTCAAGCAGGGAGACTAAAGCTTCGCCGGTGCCCAGGCTCAGTATCTCCTTTTCGGAATCCAAATTTGGGTTAGGACGGAAGGAGTTCGCTGCCGCTTTGACCGCTTTCATTTCAGAAGGTGTATAGGCCCGTAATCCATGCTGGATTCGATTGCTGAGCTGAGCAAGTACGTCGTTGGGGATGTCGGAGGGGCTTTGACTCACGAAATATATGCCTACGCCTTTGGAACGTATCAGCTTCACCAACTGCACGATTTTCTCCAGGAACGCCTTAGGTGCGTTTTGAAAGAGCAGGTGCGCTTCGTCGAAGAAGAACACAGCCTTTGGCTTCTCAGGATCGCCCACTTCAGGCAAGCGTTCAAACAGCTCCGATACCAGCCAAATGAGGAAGGTGCTGTAGATAAGGGGATTGCGGATAAGCGTCGTGCTGTCCAGAATGTTGAGTACGCCGTGGCCGTTATCGTCAACCCTCAACAGATCGGCAACAGAGATGGATGGTTCGCCGAAAAAGATGTTGCCGCCCTCGTCTTCCAGACGCAGCAACGCCCGCTGGATGGCGCCGATGCTTTGAGGCGTCACGTTTCCATAGGTGGTGACCAGGTTTGCCCGATTGTCGTTTACATAGGCGAGCATGGAGCGCAAATCCTTGAGATCGATGAGCTCCAGACCATTGTCGTCCGCCACCCGGTAGACGATATGCAGGATGCCAGTCTGGACCTCTGTAAGGCCCAACAATCGGGAAAACATGAGAGGGCCCATATCCGATACCTTTATGCGGACCGGGATGCCTTTCTCACCGAAGATATCCCAGAAAGCCACAGGATATCCCCGATAGCTCCAGCAATCTCCTAAATCGAATCGATTGATCCTCTTCTGCATGCCTTCCGAATCCGTACCGGGTTCAGCCAGACCGGATACGTCGCCCTTTACGTCTGCCAGGAACACAGGTACGCCCATATCGGAAAAACTTTCCGCCAGCACCTTCATAGTCACGGTCTTGCCCGTGCCGGTGGCGCCGGTGATGAGCCCGTGTCGATTGGCCATCATGGGCAGCAGAAACAGCTTCTTTCCCTGTGCGTTGGCAGCATATACCTTGTTTTCGAAGAACATATACAAGCCCTCCTGTTTATATCGCTATCATAGTATCATTCTTGCGCTCCATGTACAAGGGAAAGAAAAAATAATGTTGTCGCCACGACATTTTTACGCTATAATACATTCGATTAAATTGGAGTATTGTGTGCATGCAGGCTAAATTGGTCGAACAAAACAGGATAGACCTTCAAAAAGGCATGGCCCAGGAGGTCTTTGACAAGGTCCACAACCTGGGCAAGTCGTATTTCATCGAAACCTACGGCTGTCAGATGAACGTGCGGGATTCAGAGACCATCGCAGGTCTTTTACAGCAGATGGGATATCGTCCTGCTGAAAAGAAGGATGATGCCGACGTGATCCTGTTCAATACCTGTTGCGTTCGCGATCACGCTGAAAAGCGACTGCTGGCGAACATCGGTGCACTGAAGGAGAGAAAAGAGGCTGATCCGGAGCTTATTCTCGGCATTTGCGGCTGCATGATGCAGCAAACGGACGTGGCGAAAAAGGTAATGCGCCGGTTCCCCTTCGTCAACTTCGTGTTTGGAACCAACGTGCTTTGGCGGCTACCGGAACTGATGCTGAGCGCCATTCACGGCGAGCGCCTGATCCTTACGTCAGAGGAGGGCTTTGCCATCTGCGAAGGCCTTCCGGCTCGGCGAACGAATCCTTTCTCTGCTTTCGTCAACATAACATTCGGCTGCGACAACTATTGCTCCTATTGCATCGTACCCTATGTACGGGGACGTGAGCGCTCCAGAGAACTTTCTGAGGTCGTTGCTGAGGTACGGGCACTGGCAGAACAAGGGATCACTGAGATCACACTGCTGGGTCAGAACGTTAATTCCTATGGCAAAGGCATGGACGTTGACTTTGCAGACCTTCTCAAAGCAGTGAACGGAGTAGACGGCATCCGCCGCATCAGGTATATGTCGAGCCACCCGAAGGACCTGACGCCAAGACTCATGGCCGCCATCGCGGATAACGACAATGTATGCCATCATATGCATTTGCCTGTTCAATCGGGCAGCACCGCCATATTGGAAAAGATGAACCGCCGATACACACGGGATGGGTACCTGAAGCTGGTGGAGGAACTTCGCAGGACGGTATCGGACATCGAATTGACCACGGATGTGATCGTCGGTTTTCCCGGGGAAAGCGACAGGGATTTCGAGGACACGATG
>JAZRUD010000181.1:0-3006 GCA_045652385.1 Clostridia bacterium | reverse complement strand
GCCGTTACCCACGGGGATCACCAGGTTTTGGGGGATGCGACGGAGCTGCTCGTAGACCTCGTAGATATAGGTTTTGGTGCCCTCGTAGAAGAAGGGGTTGTAGACGTGGTTGGCGTAGTAGGCCCCTTCGGTCTCCACCTTAGCCCGGCATACGTCGGCGCAGTGATCCCGGCTGCCGGGGACCACGGTACAGACGGCGCCGTGCGCGCGGATCATGTCGATCTTCTTGGGGCTGGTGCCCTCGGGCACGAAGATCTCACACCCGATCCCCGCCCGGGCACAATAGGCCGCCACGGCGTTGCCCGCGTTGCCGCTGCTGTCCTGGACCACCTTTTTGACGCCGATGGCCTTGGCGTGAGCCACCACCACCGCCGCGCCCCGATCCTTGAAGGACAGGGTGGGCATCATGTAGTCCATCTTGAGGAGCACGTCTTCGTCGAGTCGCACGATGGGCGTCATGCCCTCCCCCAGGGAGATATCCCGCCAGACGTCCCCGTAAAGGCTTATGAAGGGGCGGTAGCGGAACATGCTCCACTCTCCCCTGTCCACCTTGTCCAGGTCGAATTTCGGCGGCGTAAAGTCCAGTTCCCACAGGCCGCCGCAGTCGCACTTGGGCTTCCGGGTGGTCACGCTCTCCCGCATTCCGCAGGCGCTGCAAACGTAATCCATAGATACCTCCTTGTTTATCGCGATCTGCCCCGACAGGCTACGGGGACTGTGCCCAGCACCCTGCCTTTGGACACCAGATAAGCTTCGTCGTACAGATTGACCGTAGGACACACGTGGCTGGGGATGATCTCCACCTTGTCGCCTATCTGCACCCGGTCCCTGAATTCGGCGCTGTTGAACACCGCATGTTCGTCATACAGGTTGGCGACGGCGATATGCTCTGCCCCCTTGACGGAACCGAATCCCGCCGTGGCGCAGATGCCCGTGGTCCGGTTCTGCGAGACCAGCGCCTTGGCGCCGGCGTCCAGCACCACCCGCTCCCCCTGGGGCTTGGAGATGACGGAAGCGAGGACCGTGGCGGCACAGCGGCTGAAATCCCCCATGGCCCGGGCCTGGCCCACGTCGAAGAAGACGTAGGTGCCCAATCGCAGCTCCGTGACGCCCTCATACCAGTCCCCCTGCATGACGGAGGGCGTGGCGCCGACGCTGACCGTGTCGATGTCCGCGCCCAGGGAGCGAAGAATGTTCGCCGCGCGGACGGTGCGCGCATAGGCGACCCGCGCCTTTCGGCGGCAGTCCTCGATATCGTCCGCCTTGTACGTGTGTCCCTCGTGAGAAAAGATACCCTTCAGGACCACGTGCTTCGAACTGAGGATCGCCTTCCCCAGGGCGATCAGCTGCTCGTCCTCCACCACCCCTGTTCGAACCTCTCCCACCTCATATTCGATCAGGACTTCCAGGGGCCGTTCCTCCTCGGCAAAGACCTGTTCCATCTGAGCAAGCTGGACCTGGTTGTCGATGCCGATGCGCACGCGGATGCGACGATGCAGATCCCTGAGGCGCTCATATTTGTCGATGCCGACGACCTCGTTGGCGATGAAGATGTCGTCGATGCCCGCGTCCGCCATGACTTCAGCCTCGCCTATCTTGGCACAGGCGATGCCGACAGCCCCGGCCTCCATCTGCTTTACGGCGAAATAGGGCATGCGGTGGGTCTTGATATGGGGACGCAGCTTCAGCCCCAGAGCATCGGCTCTTTCCTGCATCATGGCGATATTATCCTCTGCCCGATCGACGTCGATCAGCAGCGCCGGCGTGGGCAGGTCATAGGGGGACAGGATGCCGCTGCTCATGGATCCTCCCGCTTCTCAGCCATGGCTTCGATCTCGACCAAGGCCCCGTGATGGAGCTCCCGGGTGGGCACGATGACCCGAGCCGGCTTATGCTCGCCAAAGAAGGCGGCGTATACCTCGTTCACCGCGTCCCAGTACGCCATGTCGGGGATGTATACCCGGCACATGGCCACGTCCGTCTTCCCAAGGCCGGCCGCTGTCAGGACCCGCGCCACGTTGTCGAGAGCCGCTTTCGCCTGCGCCTCGATGCCGCCCGTCACCAGCTGTCCCGTTTCCGGGTCCATGGGCAGCTGTCCGGAGATATACAGGATGTTCCCCACCAGTACGCCGGGGGAATAATGGCCTTTCTTTTTGGTCTCAAAGGTGATGAACTGCATGGAGCCTCCTTTTGAAAATGCCCCGGGCCTTACAAAGCACGGGGCAGGTTGTGTGAATGGATCAGTAGATGGACGCGGGCGTCCAGTAGACGTTGCCGTAGGTGTCGGTGAGGCGGTAGCTGACGCTGATATCCGTGTTGTCCAGCCGCAGGTATTCCACCGTGAGGGCGTTGCCTGCGGTGAAGGCGTTGCCCAGGGTATAGCTGCCCTCGTAAGCGTTGTCGTAGGTGTAGTAGTCGCAGAGGAGCTGGATCCTGTCGCCCCTCTCGATGGGGATGGAACCCTTGGCCTGGGTCTCTGTCTCTCCGGCGTAGAGGGGATCGGCGCCCAGCACGACGGCGCTGCCGTTCATGTCGATGAACACCATGATGTTCATCAGCATCTCCTCTCCCTCCCGGGTGATCCGGGCGGGGATGCGGCCGTAGGTGCCTTCCTCCCCCGCTTCCGTCATGTAGAAGGCCGCCACGTGACCGTCCACACAGAGCCAGGGGCCGTCGAAGCCCAGGATCAGGTCGTTGTCGGCGTCATACTCCAGATAGTTGTCGTACCCGAGGTCGATGAACCCCTGGCCGTCGTCCACGAACACGTTGACGGCGGCGGTCTCGATGAGGCCCCATTCCTCCTCGGTCAGCACCAGGGTGGAGACGCCCTTCTTGTCCGTGACGGTGATGCGGGCGGGATCGAGGCGGTTCTCGGCGATCTCGCCAGCCTTGGACGCCACCAGGTCCGTGTCCACCCAGTCGAGGGCGGCGGGCATGGCCCGGCCGGAGAAGGCGGACAGCAGGTCGTAGATGGTGGACACGTCCACGCTGTTGCCGGCGGAATAG
>JAZRUD010000180.1:0-3201 GCA_045652385.1 Clostridia bacterium | reverse complement strand
CGTGAAATACATCTCTTCATCCTTGCCACATAGAATCCGCCGGTCGCGTCCCGCTGGGGCAGGAGCTGCCGCTGATCTTCCAATGCATATTCAGCGTTGCCTTTCAAAAAGGCCTCGACCTGCAGTTCGTTCTCCCGCAGGGAGATGGTGCAGGTGCTGTAGCACAGAATCCCGCCGGGGCGCACCAGCCGAGCGCAGCTGTCGAGGAGGGCTGCCTGGGTCCGGCACAACTCCATCAGATCGCTTTCCTGCCGGTGCAGGGATATGTCCGGTTTCTCCCGGATCAACCCAAGGCCCGAACAGGGCACGTCCAACAATACAGCGTCGAAGGAGGGGGCAGCGTCCTCTGAGGTCAGGGAGGCGTTCTTCGCCTCACACTTTGCTGCGACATGGAGCCGGGCAAAGGTCTGCTGCATGAGCTGCACCCGATGAGGATGAAGCTCATAGCAGGTGAGGTCGATGTCGCCCTGGGTCAACGACCAAAGGTAGGCGGCTTTGCCGCCGGGAGCGGCGCAGGCGTCCAGCACCTTTTTTCCCCGCATATCGCCCATGAAACGGGAAATAGCCATGGCTCCCTCGCCCTGAACGGCGATCTTCCCGTCCCGGAACAGAGGCAGTGAGAACAGGGGGAGGCTCTCGTTCAACCGGAAACAGTTATCGTCCACTTGTCCCCGGGTATAGGGTACCTTGAGCTGAGCCGCCAGCTCCCCGTTCGTGAAGGGAAACTGGGCGCGTATCTCCAGTGCAGGCGGTACATGCTCCAGCATCCTAACCGTATCCGATTCTCCGAATCGGCCCAGCCATTCTTCGATGATCCAATCCGGGCACCCATACTGGATGGACAAACGGGCAACCGGATCGGAGGGCAGGGGAGGGAGACGGTCTTTCTCGGACAACATCCGCCGCAGGACCCCGTTAACCAATCCGGCCAGTGCGCCTTTGCCGCATTCCTTCGTCAGTTCCACAGCGCCGTTTACGGCGGCGTGATCCGGGGTATCCATGAAGAACAGCTCGCTGACGCCGAGACGCAGGATGTTGCGGACGACCTTCTTTTGCGGCTTCACATAGTGAGACAGCATGTAGTCAGCCCACTTTATATGCTCCAGCGTGGTGTATACAAGCGAGCTCACACGGGCCTGCTCCGATGGTGCGCGGTGAATATCCTTCAGGCGAAGGTTGGCATAGGCGCCGTCTTCCACCACGTCCATGAGAACCTGCAGGGCGTCCCTGCGGAGACTGTTCATGAAAGCACGCTCCCTGCGACGTTCCTGCCCCGCAGGAAGGTTTTTCCATCCAGCTTCTTGCCGCCGGGAGCCTGCAGCTCCGTGATCTCCAACGTGCCGTCCGTACAGCGCAGGAACAGGCCTCGCTTCTGATCCCCGAACAGGCCGCCTACAGGCAGATCAGCCGGCGGCTCTGCATTCGAAAGTACGGTGCGCCAAAGCTTTATCTTTTCTTCGCCCAGCAAGGCATAAGCCCCCGGCCATGGATTGGTGCCCCGGATCAGATTGTGGACGACCAGACGGGGGACGGTAAGATCGATCCTGCCGCTGTCCCGGGTGAGCATTTTGCAATAGGTGGCCTCTTCATCGTTTTGAGGCGTAGAGCGGAGCTCGCCGCGCTCGAGAGCGTCCAGCGTTTTCATAAACAGCTCGGCGCCGAGATCGGCCAGGCGCACAGACAGCTCTCCGTAGGTCTCGTTTTCCCCGAGAGGCGTTTCAGCGCGCAGCAGCACATCGCCGGCGTCCATGCGCTTCACCAATTTCATGGTGGAGACGCCGGCCGTCGGCTGCCCGTCGATCACGGTCTGCTGCATGGGAGAGGCGCCCCGATAGAGGGGCAGGAGGGACCCGTGGACATTGATGGCGCCGAGAGGCGGGATGGACAGGTTCTCTTCACTGAACAGCTGACCGAAGGCCACCACAGCGTACAGATCCGGCATAAACGCGCGGATAGCGTCGCAGCCCTCCTGACTCCTGATCTTGTCGAACTGATACACCGGCAGTCCCAGTTCCATTGCGGCGGTCTTGACGGGAGGCGGGGTCAAAACGGCCTTTCGCCCCACAGGCCGATCGGGCTGAGTGAAAACAGCTAAAACGTGATCCGTCGCAGCCAGGGCCCGCAGGGTGGGGACGGCGAATTCCGGTGTGCCGAAGAAAGCGATGCGCATGAACTTACTCTTCCCCCTTAAAGTCGGCGGGCGGCTCCTTCACCAAAGGCAGATACACTTTCCCGTCCAGATGGTCGCATTCGTGGAAGACCGCCCGAGCAAAGAGCCCTTCGCCCTCGTATTCATACAGGTTGCCGTGCCGGTCGTAGGCTTCCACCTTCACGTAGTTGGGGCGCTCCACGTAGCCGCTTTTTCCCGGGAAGGATAGACAGCCCTCCATGCCGCCCTGAAGGCCGGAGGATTCCAGGATTTTGGGATTCACCAGTTCCAGAGGAGCGTTCTCGCCCTCCGGGCCGCCCACGTCGATGACGACTACCCGGCGCAGCACCCCCACCTGGGGACCGGCCAGGCCTACACCGTCCGCATCGTACATGGTGTCGAACATATCGTCGATGAGCTGGGAAAGCCGTTCATCAAAAAAGGTGACTTCCCGGCATTTCTTATATAGACACGGATCCTTCTCCTTGCGGATCGTTCTGATCGCCATGGCATACTCCTCCTATATACATCATGCTATTATACCCCGGCCATGGGGATTTGTAAAGAAAACCGGAGCAAAAAGGACGGTTGAGAAAGAATCAACCGTTGGTTGACATAAAATTTCGCAAATATCCGGCTGGATTATAGCTCAACCGGTGGATGTGTGGTATGATGGGTCCATCAAAAACAGGAGGCGACTATGGAAAGCAAACAGACTATGGGCAAGCGGATCAGCGATCTGCGAAAGAGCAAGGGTATGACCCAGGAGCAGCTGGCGCAGCAGGTGGGCGTCACGGCTCAGGCAGTCAGCAAATGGGAGAACGATCTCTCCTGCCCCGATATATCTATTCTGCCCCAGTTGGCGGAGGCGTTGGGCGTCACCACGGATGAGCTGCTGGGGAAGGTGCAACTGCGGCCCCTGACGGTGGAGGACAAAAACCGCGATGGCAAGCGGGACCACAACGTGACCGTATCCCTCAATTTGAACAGATGGGAGAAGATCGTCTTTGCCCTGTTGTTGGTGGGCATCGGCATTGTATTTTTGCTGAACG
>JAZRUD010000179.1:0-3903 GCA_045652385.1 Clostridia bacterium | reverse complement strand
GAATTCTTCGCCGGTGATGGTGTTGATGTAGAGGGCGTCGGCGCCCCAACCGCAGATGCCGCTGCGTTCCGTGGCGAAGTGCTGGATCTCGGTGAGCATGCCGCCCTCAAAGAAGAACTCATACCAGCGGCCGTCGGTCATGTAGGGGTCGATGGTGCAATAGTTCCCATCGTAAACGGCGTTCACGTCCACGCTCTTCACGTTCTCCTTGCCCCAGGTCTGCTCGGCGATGTTCCGAACGTAGGCGATGTACTCCTCGCCGCCCATGTGGTCATAGTCGATGGACCTGAGGTCCAGGGCCGGGTCCTGCTGGTTGTAGAGCTTGCTGCAGTCCGCCCGGACGATGTAGCCGGACTTGGCGGCGATGTCCATGATGACGAAGGGGTCCTGAATGTGGTAGTAGTTCTCCCGATAGCAGGAATCGTCCCGGTAGTAGACCAGCTGCCCGGGGGCGAGCTGATAACCGATGTCCTTGGTGGGATCGTTGGGATCGAAGTGCTGGCCCAGGACCGCGGTGAGGAAGCGGCTGTACATCTGTTCCACCTCGGCCGGGGTCATGTCGCCCTCGGCGATGTCGTTGAGATCCCCCCGGGTGAAGCACTCCGCAGAGACCATATGAACGATGGCAGGATTCATGGTGATATCCGCTACAAAGCAGACCTGCTCTCCCATGGACGCCTTGTCCTCATGGACCTGGATGCCGTGCAAGGTGTTCTTGGTGTAGGAAAGGGTGATCCAGCGACCGTCGCTGAGCTCATAGGCAACGGCATACTCGATCCGCTCCCCGCCGCGGCTGGAGCCGCCCATGTCCTGAGTCTTTCCGGTGGTCTCGGTGCCCAGGTACTGGGCCACGTTGGCGGCGTCCTTCTTGGCGTCCATCCATTCGGACGCGGCAAAGGCCGCATTGTCCGCCACCAGCAAAGAGAGGTCGCTCTCCCGCAGTGCGCAGACGAAATCGTTTTTCTCATCCGTCAGCCGCAGGATGTTGGGTCGATAGCCCTTTTCGTCCACGTAGCGGGTGACGGCGACGGTGGTCAGGTCCGGCGTCCGGCCCAGCAGCTTTTCATAGAGCTCCCCCGTCCGAGTGATGGCCTCCACGGCCAGGGTGTCCTCCGCCTTCTCCCCTTCTTTCCAGCTTTTGGCCTCGTGGGGCACAGTGTTGCTGATGCGGGGTAAGATGCTCCGATAGCGCCATTCCGTGTCCAGGATCTCTTCCGCCACCAGCTCCGCGGGCATCTCCGTGGGCTGGGCTGTGGCGGGGGTGCCGTCCGCCTGAGCCGGCGCAGGGCTGGGCGTGGCCTCCGCTTCGGCGGCGGAGGTGCGGATGAAGGCGTCCTGCATTCTATCGCCCGCAAAGAGGCGCAGACCGCCCCAGAAGAGGACGCCCAGCGCCAGCACGGCAGTCAGGGTCGCCAGCAGCACTTTATTTTTCATCCAAAAGAGTTTCATGTGTTTTCGCTCCTTTCTCAAGTTGACACCGTCAGTATAGAGCCGGACTTGTTAGGGAGTCTTCATCAACTTGTAAGGGAGTTGTAAAAGGTCACGGTGGCCACGGTGCCCCCGTCTGCGCCCCGGGAATAGGTGAGCCTGGCCCCGTGAGCCTTGGCGATCTGGTGGCAGAGGGGCACGCCCAGGCCGCCGCTGGCGTGCAGCTTTTTGAATTTGGAGGGGTGATTTACATAGTTCAGCGCCTCGTCGCTCATGCCGCTGCCATGGTCCATGACGGCCAGCACGTTGGGCGCGGCCCGAAGCTCTACGGGCGCTCCCGCCGGGGACGCCTTCACGGCGTTGTCCACCAGGTTGTTGAGGAGGGAGGAGAGCATGGCCCGATCCCCGAAAAGGGTAGGCCAATGGACCTCGTACGTCACGGTGGGGTAGGTCTGAGCGATGTGGTCGAAGAGCTCCTCCACGTCCACGGGGCCGAAGGGGGTCGCCTCCTCCCTGGCGTTATGGAGGGTCAGGAGCCGGGCGGAGACGTCCGACAGGCGGGTGCTCTCCGCGGCGATGTAGCTGGCCGCCATATACCGCTGCTCCTCCGAGAGCCGGGCGTCCCGCAACGTCTCGGCATAGCCCTTCATGGCGGTGAGGGGGGTCCGCATCTCGTGGGCCAATCGGCTCACGGGCAGATTCACCCGATAGAGGAGGGCGTAGAGGGCTGCCGCCATGAACAGGGCCACCGCCGGGCCGATGAGGGCCGCCGCCGTGACCTGGCGGCGGAGCAGGGCGTCCGTGGCCGCCGCGTCCTTGAGGTAGACGAAGTCGAAGCCCGAGGGAAGCCTGTCCCTGATGAACAGATACAGCCGCCCCTGGTCACGGAGGAACCCCATGGTGCCCGGAGCCTTCCACACGGTGCAAGGCAGCGAGGAATAGAGCTCATCCCCCTGCCCGTCCCGCACCCGGAAGGCGAGGCCCGTGCCCGTGTAATACGCCAAAAACGCCTGCATCACGGGGATCTGCCGCCCCTCCGGCGCCTGGTCCATGGTGCGCTCCAGGACGTTGGCGATGGCCCGCTCCTCCCGAAGGGCGGCCTCCTTGGCCCCGTTCACCGTGGCGGACAGGGCAGGTGCGGTCACGCCGAACATGCACCCATAGAGGATCAGGGCGCAGAGGAGCGTGGACAAAAGATAGGTTTTCTGCCAGAGTTTCATCTGTTCACTACTCTTCGAACCGGTACCCGTTCTTGTAGATGGTCTTGATATGGTCCTCCAGATTCAGCTTCCGGCGAAGCTTCTGGATGTGCACGTCCACGGTCCGGCTCTCGCCCAGAAAATCCGTGCCCCAGGCCTCGGAAAGGAGCTTCTGCCGGCTGAGGCACACGTTTCGATTCTCGATGAGGATGTGCAGCAGGGTGAACTCCTGAGGCGTCAGCTCCACCCGCTCCCCATTTTGGAAGACCTCGTGGGCGTCCCAGCGGATGGTGAGATCGCCGATGCTGTACTCCTTTTCCTCCCGATGGGTCCGCCGGAGCACCGCCTGGACCCGGGCCAGCAGCTCCGCCACCTCGAAGGGCTTCACGATGTAGTCGTCCGCACCGAGCCCGAAGCCCCGGACCTTGTCCGTGGTGGCGCCTCGGGCGGTGAGGAAGATGGTGGGCACGTCCCGCACCTTCTCCATGACGGAAAAACCCTCCACATCCGGCAGCATCACGTCCAGGAGCATGAGATCGAACCCCTGCTCCCCCGCCCCATGGGTGGCCTCCTTGCCCGTGAAGGCGACTGCACACTGATGGCCCACCATCTCCAAGTTCAGCTTCAGCAGATCGCTGATGGCCTTTTCGTCCTCTACGATCAGTATCTTTGCCATTTCTTCCCTCTCCATTCCCTTTCTGTATCACAAGTATATCAGGAAAGTTGTAATGGCGTTGTAAAATATATGCGGAATAAAAATGACCCGCACGTTTTTTTGCGGGTCGATCGTTCTGTATGCTTAGGTCAATCGGCGAAGAAACGGAATTCCGTCCGCGAACGCTGAATTTCGCCCGCCTTCACGGTAGGCTGGGGCCAGGCAGGATGGTGGGGCGCATCGGGATAGAACTGGGTCTCGAGGGCCAGGCCTGCGGCCTTGTTGTAACGCATGCCGCCCTTGCCGGGAAGCCGGTCGAAGTGGTTGCCGCCGTAGAGCTGGACGCCGGGGAGCGTGGTCCAGACCTCCATGCGCCGCCCGGAGACGGCCCCCTTCAGGTCCGCGGCCTTCACCAGGCTCTTGCCGTCGTAGGCGTCGATGAGAAAGTTGTGGTCGTAGCCGTTGGATTGAACGATCTGCTCATCCTTGCTCTGCATCCCCTCCCGCAGCGTCCGGTACGCCCTGAGATCGAAGACCCCCTTCACGGGCAGGATGCGTCCGTCGGGGGCGTTCACCTCGTTTGTGGGGGTGAACCGGGAGGCGTGGGTGCGGATGTTGTGG
>JAZRUD010000178.1:0-1519 GCA_045652385.1 Clostridia bacterium | reverse complement strand
CGGCAAGGAGCTCAAACTGCTCGTGGGCGCCGAAGGCATGGAAATGATCTTCGAGAAGGAAAACTGAACATAGTCGAACCGTTTGCGGGCCTGCCGGAGAAAGACCCTTTTCGGCAGGCCCGAATTTATATATAAGACCATTATCTAAGGCAAGGAAGTATACCGCAATGGATGCGCAAATGATCATAACGCTGGCCGTGTTTCTGTTCATGATCGTCAGCTTCTCCCTCCACAAGTTCCCCATGGCCCTGACCGCCGTCATCGGCATGCTGGCGCTGGTGGTGACGGGCTGTGTGGATTCCAAAACCGCCCTGGGCAATATAGGCAGCAGCACGGTCATCACCATGATCTCTATGTTCGTCATCGCGGCGGGCCTCGGCCGGACCCGGATGGTGGAAAGCCTCTCCAAGCTGGTGTACCGGGTCTCCAAGGGCTCCTTCACCAAGGTCCTGGCCGGGTACGTGCTGGTGACCTTCGTCCTGGGCCAGTTCATCCCCAGCATCACCGCCCTCTTCGCCCTGGTGTGCCCCCTGGTCATCGCCATGTGCGAGGAGATGAAGGTGAGCCCCTCCAAGATGATGTATTCCATCGGCCTCGTCACCGTGGCCACCTCCTACACCATCATGCCCATCGGCCCCTACGCCGCCACCTTCATCGAGGACAACGGCTACCTCATGGAGTACGGCATCAAGGACTACCAGTTCACCATGTTCACCCAGATGAACATCAAGGTTTTCGTGGCCCTGTTCGTGCTGATTTGGGCCATCTTCTTCGCGCCTAAGTTCGCCCCCGATCAGCCCCTGGTCCCCATCAGCATGGTGGAGGCCCGGAAGAAGGCCCAGAAGGGGCCCCTGTCCCCGGTGCGGGAGATCATCGGCTACGTGGTCTTTTTCGGCGTCATCGTCTGCTTTCTGTTCCAGTCCTTCGGCCTGCCCTCCTGGATCATCCCCGCCTGCGGCGCCGCCTTCCTGGTGCTCAGCGGGGTCCTTTCCGAACGGGAGGCCATCAACAGCATGTGCCTCGACATCATCATGCTCTACGTGGGCGTGGTCACCCTGGGCAGCGCCTTCGCCAACACCGGCGCGGGCGAATTGGTGGGCGACGCCGTGGCGAACCTCCTGGGCGGCGTCCAAAACAGCTACGTGCTGGGCGCGGTGTTCTTCCTGGCGGCCTTCGTCATGACCTCCCTTCTCTACAACCGGGCGGTCAGCAAGATTTTGATCGCCCTGGTGATCCTCACCTCCATGTCCCTCAAGTGCGATCCTCGGGGCCTCATGGAGATGTGCTACATCGGCTCCATGTGCTCCGTCATGACCCCCATGCCCACCTCCGTGGTCCCCATGATGATGGGCGCCGGCGGCTACGATCAGAAGGCCCTGGTGAAGATGGGCTGGCTCCCGGCCATCCTCATGGGCGTGATCACCGTGCTGGTGGGCATGACCCTGTATCCCTGTTATTGATCCGAAAGGATACCGTGCAAAGACCGCTCCGCTGGGGGCGGTTTTTTATGGATGACGGG
>JAZRUD010000177.1:0-5816 GCA_045652385.1 Clostridia bacterium | reverse complement strand
TGTCGAGGGCGTCCAGTACAGCGAGGAACTTGGGCCCCAGGACCCCCGCATGCTTCTTCATGAGGGCCAGGGTGTTCTCCTTGTTCTTCAGGTACTTTACGTGGCGGAGCTGGTTCACCTTGTCGTAGCTGATGATTTGCGCGGTCAGGATCTTCTTGATGTGAGCCACATTGGCAACGCTGCAGGCCATGCAGGAGATGCCGGCACCGGGATAGGTGACCTTGCTGGTGGAGGCAAACTCATAGAACATGTCCTCCGTACCAGCAGCGGCAGCCAGCGATAGGATATCGGGGAAGGGCACGTAATCACCGATGACCTCATGGATGCAGTAAGCGTTGTCCCACATGATGGTGAAGTCGGGGGCATCGGGCTTCAAATGGATGAAGCGATCGATGGTCTCATCGGAGTAGATGATGCCGTCGGGGTTGGAATACTTGGGCACGCACCAGATACCCTTCACATCGGGGTCCTTTACGGCGTTTTCCACAAAGTCCATATCCGGCCCGAACTCGGTCATGGGCACGTAGATGAGCTCCATGCCGAAGGTAGCGCTCACGGTGAAATGACGATCGTATCCGGGCGCCGGGCAGAGGAACTTGACCTTGTCGAGCTTGGCCCAGGGTGCGGGAGAGTGGAGCAAGCCGTGGGTGTAGGCCTTGCTGATCAAGTCGAACATCAGCTGCAGCGAAGCGCTGCCGCCCACGATGACCTTCTCGGGCACGGTGTCCAGGATGTCGGCAAACAGCGCGCGGGCGCTGGGGATACCCAGGAGCTCGCCGTAGTTGCGCACGTCCAGATTTCCGTCATAGCAGTCTTCCGGCCGGGAAAGTACGGTCAGCATATCGCTGACGATATCCAACTGTGCCGACGAGGGCTTTCCGCGAGCCATGTTCAGATTCAACCCTTTGGCTTTTATCTCAGCATACTTCTCCCGCAGTGCCTCCAATTCGGCAAGCTGCTCGTTCTTGGTCAGGGATGCATAGGGTTTCATGGTTGCCTCCTTACATTTTATTTTCATTGTGGATAAAGTGGAAAGTGTGGATAATCGGTATTACAGGGACACGGTGGTGCCTGCCACGCCGTTCAATGCATCGACCGCCTTTTCCAGGGAGGTGATGATGCACTTGCGCTCAGGCTTGCTCATGGCGAACTTCATGGCGGCTTCAACTTTTGGCAGCATGGAGCCGGGAGCAAACTGACCCTCGGCGATATACTTCTTAGCGTCCTCTACATTCAGGAGAGACAGGTCCTTCTGATCGGGTTTCTTGTAGTTGATGGAAACATTTTCCACGGCGGTGAGGATCACCAGCGCGTCCGCATCCAGGTCTTCCGCCAGCTTTTCGCTGGCCAGATCCTTATCGATGACAGCTGCCGTGCCGGTCAGCGTTCCGTCCTCGTTCCTGACGACAGGGATGCCGCCGCCGCCCACGGTGATCACCACGAAACCGGCAGATTCCAGGGTCTTCACGGCATTCAGTTCCACGATCTCCACGGGCAGGGGAGAAGCCACTACTCGACGATAGCCGCGGCCTGCGTCCTCTTTCATGGTGTATCCCTTCTCCGCAGCGATCCTGTCCGCCTCCTCTTTGGAGTAGAAGGGGCCGATGGGCTTGCTGGGATTCTGGAACTTCGGATCGTTCTTATCCACCACCACCTGGGTCACCAGGGTGACGACCTGTTTGTCGATACCCCGCTGACGCAGGATCTTGGAAAGGCCCTGCTGGATGTGGTAGCCGATATACCCCTGGCTCATGGCGCCGCACACGTCGAAGGGCATGGCGGGCGTTACGCTGGAAGCCGATTCGTTCTGCAGTACGATACGGCCCACCTGGGGACCGTTGCCGTGAGCGATGACCACATCGTATCCGGCGTCGATGATATCAGCGATATAGGCTGAAGTTTTTTCGACCACTTCCAACTGAGACTCGGCCGTCGCCGGCTTACCTGCTTCCTGGAGCGCGTTACCCCCAAGAGCGATCACTATCCTCTTCATATGTTTCCTTTCTGATATGCAAGATTTGTTTCATTGCCTGTTCACATTATAGTGCAGGAAGGGGATGCATGTCAACTTTGAAAGGTTGATACGCACGGGATTATGTGATAGAATAGCTTCGATCAAAGAGGAGGACGGCATGAAAGACCCGAATTTCGATATAGCGTTTTCCATAGGGCAGTTCAATATCTATTGGTATGCCATCCTGCTGGCCGTCGGCATCGCTGTTGCCATGCTGATCACCGACCGGCGCGCCAAAGTCAAGGATGTTCCAAAGGATATCGCGCTCGATCTTTGTATATTGGGCGTCCCCTTTGGTATCGTCGGCGCTCGATTGTTCGCTTGTCTGTCCGGTCAGGTGGACTGGGCTGATTTCTTCGATTTGGCACGTTCCGGTCTATCCTTCTTTGGCGGCGTCATCTTTGCCGCACTGTCGATCCTGATGTACTTGGGCCTGCGCAAAGTGGATTTCGGGGAAATGTTGGATATCGCCGCCCCGGGAGTTTTTGCAGGGATCGGTATCGCCGTATGGGGCGACTTCTTCAATCGCACACACTATGGGCCTCTTGTGGAGAAATCCGCGCACAAGTGGTTTCCTCTATCCACCTTTGGCGACGATCTTCAGATACATTACGCCGCTTTCTTCTATGAATTCCTGCTCTGCGTCCTGCTGATCGTCCTGTATTACGTTTTGCTCCGGAAGTCGATCTCGAATAAGAGAAATCGATTCCTGCTGATGACCCTTGTTTACTGCCTGGGGAGGTTTTGCATCGACTGTATCCGTCAAGGCTTGGTTATGGTCGGACCGCTGGCCTTCGATCAGATCTGGGAAATCCTCCTGGCTGTGGTTTGCCTGATTCTTCTGTTGCTGAAACGACAGCCGAAAACAACAGAAGATAATGAGATAGAATGCTCGGCTGCAGGTGATAGAGAGCCTGAATCTGTAATTGACGACGATACGTCGAATATAATGGAATCACCTGAAAAGCAACCGAAAGAAGAGACCTTTACTGGCCTGAATTGATTATGACCATGGGCAGCCGATTTTCAAAATCCATACGGTTTCTTTTAGGAGGGTCTCTCACGCTGATCCTTCTGCTTCCCGGTTGCGTTCGTCAGGATGCCTGGCTGTCCTATACCGCCGTCCATGAGACCCCTCTGCCTTCAGCAACGCCTGTTCAAACTCTTTCGCCTACCATCGAACCCATCCCCATCGAAGTGGAGCCTATTCTTGGCGAGGATTTTTATACGGATCGCAAAGGGATCCCTATTCTGGACAAGGATACGCACTATTTCACCTATTACCTGGCTTTCTCCGATATGCGAGTCTATGAAGAGGACGGCTATACCTACATGGACGGTATCTGCACCAACTCCTTCGACGGCACGCTCATTGGGGAGGCGCGCGTCTGCTTCTACGACAAGGACGAAAAGCTGGTGGGATATGGGACCATCCATACCGCCGAGGGCAACTTGACGCTGGGTGTGGGCGATAACCGTATCTATGCAGAGATCCTGTCGGAGGTGGACGTACAGCAGCTTTCCTGTCGGATCGAGCAGACAGTGCCCTTCAATCCGGCCTAATGGATTCGTATCAGTAAACAATACGTAAATTCCCCGAAAATCGCCTTTACAGCGCTTTTTTGCTGTTCTAATATTATTTTTACATTTTAGAACAACAGAGGAAGATTATGGAAACGGCTGAAAAAATCTGCAAGCGGTTTCACAGTTACTTGCTTTCCGGCGAATATACCGGACAAATCACAGCGATCACGGGAGAAAAGCTTGATATAGGGACGAACTTCGGCACCGTCAGCGTTTTGAATGCGGGAGCGCTTCAGCCGTTCTCCTGTTCCGTCAGCGGCATCCAGCCCTTCACGGCCATGAACCTGCAAACGGGCATGGACGTACTGCTGGACAAAAAGGGCATCGCGATCCCCGATGGGGATTTTTCCGTGGACGTGACCCTGGCGGAAGACGTGGATCTGTCCATAGAATGTATGATCAACCTCTTTTTACCTGTAGACATTTCCATTCGCGCCCGATACATTCATCGGATCATCGAACATTGTTCGGCCAGCGAGGATCTTTCCCTGTTGGTGATCGCGCCGGATGATGCGCCTGAACTCCGGCAGATTAGAAATTCTTTACAGGATCTTTCCGCAGCTTTCTTCGAACAGGACCTTGCCCATATCGAAACTGCAGCCAGTAAGTGCTCCGGGTTCGGCAGCGGTGTGGTTCCCGCCTCTGACGCCTTGCTATGCGGGTATATGGCTTGCTTCTCCTGCCTTTCCTACGCTCTCGGCCGCAGTCGGGAAACCGTTTTGAGCATGACCCGCGCCGCGGCTTCCGGGGCTGCTGCCAATACCAATGAAAACGGTGCTGCGACCCTGCTGCAGACGGGGGAGGGTATCGTGCGGGAAGACGTATTCCAACTGCTGCGCAGTTTGTTCTCCGACATCCCCTATACCTCTCTATCCGCGTGGGGAAATCGGACCGCGAAGGGAGTCAACGGGGTGAACCTTTTGGTGGGCATCAGCATCGCACTTCACGATCTGTATCTCAAGAACGCTTTATGACCCCTTCCCTTGTGAAAAAGGGGCGCCTGTGGTACAATTTGGCCATGAAGGTGCTCCTGTTTGTTCATAAGCCTTTGACGCTCGGTCTGCTGCTCCTTATATCGACGTGCCTGTTGTGCTGCACGCAGCAGGTTGATGAGACAAATGACGTCATTGCCGTACAGGAAGAGGAGGGGGAAGGAGAGCAAGCGATTCTCTTTCCCGAGTATTCTTTAAACGGATCGGTGCGTGAAGCGTCTTTCGTTCGGGTCTGTGATTCGGAGCACGCCGTGGCGTATGTATCCGCCCACGCCATAGAAGACGGCAGAGTCCGAGAGCTGCTGAAAGCATTCGAGGAAACGATCCATCCGGCGCTGGCTGTTCCGTCCGTTCTCGAAACGGGCAAGCTCAACATCCTGTTTAGCTGCATGGAAGGGAATGTATATGGCTATATGCCTTCCGAAGGACAGGCAGGCGAGCAAGGTCCGGTCGTGTATCTTAACGCCCTGTATCCAGATGACCTTGAGTATGCGCTGGCTCATGAGTATCAGCATCTTTGCGCTTACGACGCCTGCAAAACGGGGAAGACGCACATTTCGGAGGAAACGGACGAACTGCTGTCGGATGTGTTTACAGAGTCCCTTTTCCCCGGTTGGGGCTTAGATCGCGGCATCATTTCAAAAGAGCGTTCGAAGATCGCCCAGGAAAGGTTAGATGACTGGGGACGAGACGCTCTGTTGCATGCATACGACCTCTTGCGGGCAGGATATACAGAAAAGGACTTACTTTTGACCCTGGAGAACCTGTGATACCATGAGATCGAATCGACTCAACAGAATAGGATGCCTGTTGCTGGTCGTCACCCTGCTGCTGCCGCATTTCGGCTGCGACACGTTGGAACGCTTGTTTCCTTCCGGCGCACTGAAGGACGGACTGTTGATCAACGAGGTCGTCACCAGCAATCAGCTGAGTTTACAGGACGAAGTCTACGGCAGCCCCGATTGGATCGAGCTGTACAACGGATCGGATCAAAGCATACAGATGGGATCCTACTATATCACCGACAATATGGAAGCGCCCCAAAAGGCCTTTCGGCAGCCGGACGTTTCGTTGGCTCCGGGAGAGTTCTATCTGCTGTACGACAGCAAGAAGGGCGGACCCAACTGCATCGGCTTCTCTTTGAATAAGGAAGGAGAGGTCCTGACTCTTATGGACGCCCATATGGAGGAGATTTCCTCTCTTATCGTGCCTACCCTTATACGAGA
>JAZRUD010000176.1:0-16902 GCA_045652385.1 Clostridia bacterium | reverse complement strand
GACCTGGCCAGGGAACTGCTGCAGATCGACGCTCTCCTCGCCAAGCGGAAGGGGTACAAGGGCGTGTTCGGCCTGGACAAGCGGACCCGGTCCATGCACGCGGCCATGCTCCTGTCCCTTCAAAACGAAGAGGAGCCGGATCGGCCCGTGGAACTGGTGGGCGCTGCAGCACAGCAGGCCACCCTCGCCATCATCGCCGCCCAGCAGGCGCTCATGTGCGCCGTGGTGGCTTCCTCCGCCGCCTCCAGCGCAGCGGCCGCCAGCCGTTGAGCATAGGAGCTGAAAGAAGGCACCCAAAAGAACACAAATGGGAAGTACGGCTTGCGCTGTGCTTCCCATTAATCTTCTTATTCTTTTCTTTTTCCGCCGTCTTTTATCCTCTCTCCCCCGTCAGCTCCCGGGCCAGGCGATAGAGGCGGGAAACGTTGATCAACAGCTGTTCCCGGGAGAGCTCGCCGGACGCAAGCCCCGCCAGGATATCCTTGTAGTCCCCCCGGCTGCCGGGCATGAACAGGTCGCCGCCTGCCGCCGCCACCCTGTGGGGCTGGGTGGCCGGGTATTTGTTCAGTTTGCTGTTCATGAAGGCCAGGACCCAATCCGTCATGACGATGCCCTCGAAGCCGAACTCGCACCGGAGGATATCCTCGATCAGGTCCCGGCGCTGGGCGGTGTGGTCGCCGTTGATGAGGTTGTAGGAGGTCATGAGCGCCTTGGGCTGGCTCTCCCGCACGGCGATGCCGAAGCCCTTCAGGTAGATCTCCCGCAACGCCCGCTCGGATACATTGCTGCTGTTCCCGTAGCGGTTGAACTCCTGGTTGTTGGCGGCGAAGTGCTTGACGGTGGTCCCCCGGCCGGGGTGGGCCTGGACGCCCTTCGTCAGGGCGGCGGCCATCTTGCCCCCGATCAGCGGGTCCTCGGAGAAGTATTCGAAGTTCCTCCCGCAGCGGATGGACCGGTGGATGTTCAAAGCCGGAGCCAGCCACAGATGGACGTGGAAGCGCTCCATCTCGTCCCCCACGATATCGCCGCACAGGCGGGCAAAATCCACGTCCCAGCTCTGGGCGATGGCGGTGCCGATGGGGATGGCGGTGCAGTACTGCTCCTCGATCTTCGCATTCCTGGGCGGTTTCTTTCCCCCGGCGATCAGGTTCGCGAAGAACCTGACTGCAGGGCTCATGAGCTCCGTGACGCTCTCGGGTATGGTGCTCTGGCCTACGGCGTGGGCGCCGCCCTGCTTATCCCGGTAAAACCGCTTGGACAGTCTGAGCCCCGCCGGGCCGTCGGCCATGACCAACGGCTCCATGCCCGCGTCCCGAAGTTCGGACGTGGTCTCCCCCGCCGCGCCCGCCACGTGGACGCCGGAGTCGCCGATGGGCAAAAAGGCGCCGAGACCCGAGGCATAGGACCCCACGTTGGCCCGGGCCAGCAGCGCATCGGAAACACCGCGCAGGCTTTCCTCAATGGGATAGACGCGCTTTTCGGGGACGGTCACGGTCTCGATAGCGTCCGGAGAAACCTCCAAAACCGGCAGTTCGGCGGGCAGGTCCGCCTCGGGACGGGGATCGGGCCGCCAGTCCTCGAAGCCCGGGTCCCCCAGACAGCTCTTGACCTGAAGGGTGATCCTCTCCCCATCGAGCCGCAGGACAGCCGCGGGACGAGCCGAAGCGCTGCTGTTGCCCACGTTCAGCACGTAGTCCCCCGCTTCCAGAACATAGGCGGACCGGGCCGCGTCGTAGGCGGCGCAGTCCCGAAGGTCGAAGACGGCCTCCACCGTCTCCGCCGCCCCGGGTTCCAGCAGCCTCGTCTTGACGAAGGCGGCCAGCTCCTGCCGGGGTCGGTCGATCCGCCCGTCAGGGGCGCTCACATAGATTTGGACCACCTCCCGCCCGGGCCTCGGGCCGACGTTTTTCACCCGCACCCGGCAGGTCACGGCACTGCCTGTCAGCAGGGTCCCCCCGGGCGTCAGTTCGAAAGCTGTGTAGGAAAGGCCGTAGCCGAAGGGGAACAGGGGCGCCTTGTCCGCCGCCTCGAACCAGCGATAGCCCACGTAGACGCCTTCCCTGTAATTCGTATCGTCGTGGTCGCCGAAATCGCCTGCGGTGGGATAGTCCGCCCACCGGGCCCAGGTGGTGGCGAGCTTGCCGGAGGGATTCGCCTTGCCCAAAAGGATGTCCGCCAGGGCGGTCCCGGTCTCCACCCCCAGCTGGGAGAGGATCAGAACGTTCCCCACCTCCAGCACGGGACTCAGGTCCACCGGCCCGCCCACGTTCAGCACCAGCATGAACCGGTCGAACTTCCGGTTCAGCGCCAGGATGTCCCGTATCTCCGATTCGGTCAGCAGTATGTCTCCGGGCACCGGATCCCTATCGCTCCCCTCGCCGGAGTTGCGGCTGAGGACGTAGAGGGCCGCGTCGCCGTCGCCATCCAGGGGGAGATCATATTCCGGCTCCGCCATGGACTTGCCCATGCCGTAGAAGATCACGTTGGTATGGTGGGCCTTGGCTTCCGCCCTGAGACTGTCCAGAAAGCCCCGCTTCGCCGCAGCGTAGGCATCGTCGTACCCATCCAGCCAGGCCCCGGTGGTCAGTTGGAAGCCCGCCGTCTTCAGCCCCTGTTCCACGGTCACGAAGGATCGGGAGTTCCCCTCCCCGGAGCCGGTACCGCCTTTGACGGTCCGGCGCACGCCGTTGCCGTAGGCCGCGATAGGCCCCGGCCCTGCCAGGGGGAAGGCCCCGTCGGTCTTGAGCAGCACCGCACAGTCCGCCAAATGCCCCCGCAGCATATCCAAATGTTCCCGTTCATAGGCTTCCATGGTCGTTCCCTCCTGATGCTTTTTCCTTTATATCCTCCAACCCCAGATACCGCCGCAGAGCGGGAAATACAGGTCCCGGAGCTTGTTCACGTCCCCCTCATGGCCGCGGTCAGGGCAGAGGCGGATACTTTTCCATATCGTAGCGGTCGTGAGTGAGCGCGCTGGCCGCCTCGCTGTTCCCCGCCAGCTCCAGGAGCCCGCCGGCCCGATACCGGGCGGACTGGTCCTGATTGGAGGTCTTGCAGGCGGCGTTGGCGATCACCGTGACGGAGGGCTCGGCCCCCGGTCCCGCCCGCAAAACGGCCTCCGCCTCGAAGAACAGGGTGGCCGCCTTGATGTGATAGTCCCCGGAGACGATGGCGATATACTTGACCTCGGGATGATCCCGAGCCAACAGCTCCAGGCTGAGCCGGGCGTTCTGGGCCGTGGTACGGGAGGCCTTTTCCACCAGGACCCGCTGTTTGGCGATACCCTGCTTCTTCAGCCAGGAGGACATCTGTCCCGCCTCCGTGGCGCTCTTCTTCTTGGACGCGGTGCCGCCCCCCGTGCAGAGGACGTAGGCGTTGGGATACTTCTTCGCGCTCTTGAGCGCCACGTTCAGCCGGTTCTTTAAGTGATTCTGCATGGTGCCGTTGGCGTTGAGCTTGTAGCCCAGGACCACGATGCAGAGCTCGTCGGTATTCGGCAGCCCGTCCGGCAGGACGCCGATATTGACCAAGACCCGATCGTCCAGCGTCCGCCACCGTTCCATGATCTTCGCCCACTTTTGGGCGTTGTCCGGATAGGCTGTCCCCATCTCGCCCAGCAGCTCCTCCACCTTCCCCAGGGCCTTTTCACCGTCCCGGGCGTAGCAGACGGCCATCTCCTCCAGGATCTCCGCCAGGGGCCGGGGCTCCGGCGTGGGCGGGGGGGACGGCGTAGGCGTCGGCGTGTCCGTAGGCACGGGCGTGACGGTGGGCGTGGGTACGGGCGTAGGCATGGCGGTGGGGGCGATCGTGGGCGCGAGCGTCAGGATCGCCGCCGTGGGGACGGGAGGCGTTTCCGCCGCCGCTTGGACGGAGGTCGTAGGCGCAGCGGGCGCACAGCAGCACAGGGACAGGAGCACCGTCCCTATGAGCAGCCGACATGCTAGGCGTTTCATTCTGTTCACCTCCCGGATACCATCAGTCCTGCCCGTCCGCCCGCACGAAGCGGGTAAAGGTCCGGCCGTCCCGGATAACCGTTTCGTTCCACATGTCCGCGGGCCGGACCCAAAGGCCGGAATCGTTGTACAAAGGCCGATATACCACCATGGGCGATTCGTCCTCCGAATGCCGGGCGATGCCCAGCACCTCATACTCCCTGCCCTTGAAATGCCGGTACCGCCCCGGCCGTATGGTCTCCTTCGCTTCCTCGTAGGTCATGTTCGCACCTCGTCTATGCTGCAATACGCCATGCGGCAGCCCTTTCCGGGTTCAAGCGAGCAGCTCGTCCAGGCCCTTTTCCCCCTTCAGAACCCGGGCTTTGAGGATCTTCGCGGCGGGCATATAGGGCTGGAGCTTTTCGACAGTGCGGCCGACGTCGCTGCCGCCGGAGGTGGCGAAGAGCACCGTCTGCTTCCCCTGCCAATCGTAGCCTTTGCAGAATGTGTTGACCACGTTGGGCGCGCCGTAGTACCAGATGGGGAAGCCCAGATACACGAGATCGTAGCTTTCCCAGTCCGCCACGGCGCCTGCCACGGGCACGTCCTTTTTGCCGATCTTCTCCCGGTTGCAGCGGGCCAGAGGGTTGGTCCAGCGGATGTCCGCCGCTGTGTAGGGGACCTGAGGCCGGATCTCGAACATATCCGCTCCCAACCGTTCCGCCAGGGTCTTGGCAAGAGATGCCGTGGTCCCCTGGGCACTGAAATACGCCACCAAAGTCTTCATTGTCGTTTCCTCCTGTGTTCGGTGCTTTTATACGACGATCTCCACCCGGCTGCCGCCGCTCTTATCCTTCCTGACCACGATCTGCCTGTCGATCCGATCCTTCAGATCGGCCACGTGGGAGATGATGCCCACCAGCCGATTGCTTTCCGTCAACGCTGACAGAGCCCTGATGGCCTGCTGCAGGGATTCCTCGTCCAGGGAGCCGAAGCCTTCGTCCACGAACATGGTGTCCAGGCGGATGCCTCCGGCCATGCTCTGGATCTCGTCCGAAAGCCCCAGCGCTAAAGACAGGGACGCCTTGAAGGATTCGCCCCCGGACAGGGTCTTGACGCTGCGGGTGGTGCCGTTGTAGTAATCCTTCACGTCCAGTTCCAGGCCGGTCTGGGAGCGCTTGTCCTCCGCTTCGACCCGGCGCATGAGCTCGTACTGGCCTCCGGACATGACCATGAGCCGGGTGTTGGCCCGGGCGATGATCCTGTCGAAATAGGTCATCTGCACATAGGCCTCCAGGGTTATCTTCTCCTTGCCGGAAACACTGCCGTTGACGGTGTCGGACAGGCTCTTGAGCCATTTTAGCCGCGCCTCCAGCGCCGCCAGCTCCTCAGCCTTCCTGCCCATGCTCTCCCTCGCTCGACGATTGGCGTCCAGACGGGAACGGACGGTCTTCTGCAGTTCCGCCGCCGCCTGCTTCTGGTTCGTCAGAGCCGCCTTTTGAGTCAACAGTTCTCCCTTGTCCGCCGGTCGTCCCTGGGAAAGCTGGTCCATGAGGGACTGTATCTTCCCCTTTGCTTCGGCGAGGCTCTTTTCGCATCTCTGACAGGCTGTTTCCGCGTCGCGGACGGCCGTCTCCAGTTGCTGCTGCCTGGCCGTCAGACGGTTCTTCTCCCGTACAGCCTCCTGCCGGCTGGGGCAGCCCAGCCGCGCGGCCAGCTCCCCGATGGCCCGATCGGCAGCCTCCGTCTCGGCGGACAGGCCGCGGAGCGCCGCTTCGGCCTGAAACACGGCCTGGACCTTCTCCGCCTGCTTCGCCTCCTTGGCGGGGATCAGCTGTTTTAGCTCCTCCCGGCGCCGGATGTTGCGCTCCACGGCGGTCATGGCGCGGCGGATCTCCGCCAGCCTGGCGGTCTGGGCTGCCATCCGGGTTTCGATCAGGGCGGCTGCGTCCTCCGCATCCGCCTGTCCCAGCAGCGCCAGGGTCCTGTCCCGCACCTCCTGCTGAACGGTCTCTTGTCGAACCTGCCATTCCCCCGCCGCTCTGCTGGCGTCGGCCGCTGCTTTGCGGGCCGCGTCCGCCCTTGCTTTGGCTGCCTCCACGTCTGCCTCGGCGGGCGCCGCCTCCGATAGACGGGCAAGGGCCGGATGATGCAGGGAACCGCACACCGGGCAAGGGGCGTTTTCCTGCAGGGTGGACGCCAACATGCCCGCCTGCTCGTCCAGAAACGCGCGATACAGCCGCTCGTGGGTCGCCTGGGCCTGCCGGTCGTCTTCCCTCGCCTGCTCGTACCTCTGCCGGGCGGCGTCATGCTGCCTTTCGATCGTGCGCAGCTCATGAAGCTTTTGCGTAAGCTCCTTCAGCCTGGACAGCTCCTCCTCCACGGTCTTCTTTTCCGCCTGCAGCCGCTCCAGCTGCTGACCGGCGTTCTCCAGGGACGCCTGTTCCGCGTTCATCTCCTGAAGCTCCCTGTTCACGATCGCCAGGTCCTCTTCCATGCGGACCTTCCGGCGGGACACCGCCTCCTGCTCCGCCTTTCGCTCCTGGAGCATGGTCCTCTTTTTCTCCAAATCGTCGTAATCCGGGAGCTGGGCTTCCAGCGCCTGGGCCTTTGCCCGCAGCTTCTCTATCTCCGGCTCCGTGCGCTTCACCTGCTCCAGCTGCTCCTTCCGCTTCGACAGATCGGCTTCAGCGGTCTCCCGCTCTGTTTGAGCGTCCTTCAAAGCCGCCTCGGTCCTTTCCCGATCGTCAGCCTTGCCGATCTCGGCATGAATGCGGGCCAGCTGCTCCTCCAGACCAGCCTCCCGTACTTTCATCGTCTCCAGCGTTTTTTCGTCCTGCTCCAGAATCCTCTGGATCAGCGGGAACGCCTCCGATACCGGCGCCCTTTTCTCCTGTATCCGTGTGAGCTCGAAGGACAGCGGAGAGCTCTCGTCCACAGTGACGCCCCCAAGATACTGCATCATGCTGGCGTCGGCCGCGTCCCGCTGCCGCTGCAAACCGTTCGCCTCCGCCTTGGACGCTTCCTGAAAGCGCCAGAATTGCTTCGTTTGAAAGATGTCCTGAAATATCTTCTGCCGCTCCTTCGTCTCCGCGAGCAGGAGCTTCAAAAAATCTCCCTGGGCGATCATGGCGATCTGGGTGAACTGATCCTTGTTGATGCCCAGGATATCGCGGACAGCGGCGTTCACTTCCCTGATCTGGGTGATCCTGCGCCCGTCCGGACAGCACAGCTCCGCTCCCGCCTGCCGCTTGGTGGTGCCGGCGCCCTTGTCCTTGAGCCGCATATACTCGGGGTTGCGCTTCACCGTATACTGCTTGTCTCCGTAGGCGAAGACGAGCTCCACATCCGTGGGCGTCTCCGGACCGGCGTATTTGGAGCGCATCATGGAAGGATCCCGGTTCTCGCCGCTGGGCTCTCCGAACAGGGCGTATGTGACGGCGTCGAAGATGGTCGTCTTGCCCGCGCCCGTTTCCCCGGTGATGAGATACAGTCCGCTTTTCCCCAGCTTGTCGAAGTCGACGACGGTCCTGGCCACATAGGGTCCAAAGCCGGACATGGTAAGTCGGATAGGTCGCATGGCTATTCCTCCCAGATCTTTTCGATCAATTCCAGGGTAAAGCGGGTCTGCTCGTCATTGAGGGGCTGTCCGTTCTGCTGCTCATACAGTTCCCCAACGAGATCCAGGGGCGTTTTGGACGCCACGTCCGCCGCTGCCCCTATCTGACCGCCTGCGCGGGTCCGCCGATTGTCATAGTCCAGCTTCATCAGATTCGGATAGATCACCCGAAGCCGGTTGATCACGTCGGGGATATCCTCCTCGTCGGTCAGGGTGATGTGGAGGTAGTCATCGGTCGCCGTGCCCTCATAGTTCGCCCGGGTCACCAGGTCGCTGTAGAACCCCCGCAGCTCCCTGAGGTCGTGCCGGGGCGTCAGGGGGATCGTCTCCACCTGAAGGTTTCCCTTCTCCCCCAGAGTGGCCACGGTGACGGATTTCACGTG
Organism: Clostridia bacterium; assembly: GCA_045652385.1. Classification (GTDB taxonomy): domain Bacteria; phylum Bacillota; class Clostridia; order Christensenellales; family CAG-138; genus RUG472. The sequence continues at coordinate 8,968 of JAZRUD010000176.1, read as the reverse complement.
CCCCGCCTCCGAGAAGGAGTATTTCAGGGGCGTACCTGAATAACGGATGCGCGGCTCGCCGACGTACTGGGGGCCGTGGATATGGCCGAGGGCCACGTAGTCGATGCCATCGAACACGGAGGCGTCCACATTGTCCGTCCCGCCCACGGAGACATCCTCCGATTCGGACCGGGTCGCGCCGGTGACGAACTGATGGGTGACGAGCACGTTCCGCCGGGTTTTGTCCATGGCCATAGCGTCGACCGCCACCCTGAGGGCGTCCGTGTAGGAACCTATCTCCTGCTCCTCGAAATACCGGCGCACGTGGGTGGGTTTCACGAAAGGCAGCATGTAGAAAAAGACCGGGCCGTACTCGTCCTCCAGGGAGATGGGCGCTACCTGCCCATTGTAGACCGGGGACAGGTGGATGCCGCTACGGTCGATGAGCCGGGAGGCGAAGGCGATCCGTTCCGGGGAATCGGGGTTGCCGCTGACGACGAAGACCTGGACCTTCCGCCGGGCCAGCTGCCAGAGAAAATCGTCGAAGAGCTCCACCGCCTCGGCGGGGGGCACGGGCTTGTCGTACACGTCCCCGGCCACGATCACCGCTGCCGGCTCCACGTCGTCGATGATCCGAAGGATCGACGAAAGGATATAGGCCTGGTCCTCCAGCATGCTGAATTCGTTGACCCGCTTGCCCAGATGCAGGTCCGATAGATGCACGATCCTCATGGGTCCTCCTGTCGTTCGGATGAATGCTGGATACAGTATAGCATAGGATGACGCAGCTTTCAAAGGTCTTTCCCGGCCTTATGCAGATCCCAGGATCGGCGGCTGCACGGTCCGATATGCAGCGGCATGCATTGAGCAACCCTGGGAGGAGAAAACCAGTATCCTAAGATGTCCTGCAACACGTTTTGGGACCTTCCCCCGGCGGGCTGCGGCGCGGCGTCCGGCCCACGCAAGGCCCTCGAAAGGAGCTGACGCCAAGGACCTCAGGCCAAGGGAAATCAGGCGCCCTGGAACTGGGCGGTATAGAGCTCGTAGTAGGCGCCCTTTCGGGAGAGAAGCTCCCGGTGGGTGCCTCTTTCTACGATGGCGCCCCGGTCCATGACCAATATCTGATCCGCCCCCTGGATGGTGGAAAGCCGATGAGCGATGACGAAACAGGTGCGTCCAGCCATCAGATGGAGCATGGCGGACTGGATCTGCCGCTCGGTCTGGGTGTCCACGTTGCTGGTGGCCTCGTCCAATATGAGCATGGGCGAATCGATGAGGATGGCCCGGGCGATGGTCAGCAGCTGCTTCTGCCCCTTGGACAGGTTCACTGCGTTGTCCGAAAGGAGGGTGTCGTACCCCTTGGGCAGGGACTCTATATACCCGTGGATCATGGCCGCCTGAGCCGCCGCAACGATCTCCGCGTCCGTGGCGTCGGGTCTGCCGTAGGCGATGTTCTCCCGAATGGTGCCGTGGAAGAGCCAGGTGTCCTGGAGCACCATGGTGTAGGCCCGCCGAAGATCCGCCCGAGGCAGGGACTGGATGGGCCGATCGTCCAGGGTGATCCGGCCGCTGTCCGCGTCGTAGAAGCGCATGAGCAGGTTGATGAGGGTGGTCTTGCCGCAGCCCGTCTCCCCTACGATGGCGACCACCTTCCCCGGCGGCGCGATAAAGTCGATGCCGTGGAGGATCTCCCGCCCCGGCTCGTAGGAGAAGCGAAGGGCCTCCGCTTCCACCTGGCCGCGGATGATCTCAGGGGCTTTGGCGTCCGGAGCGTCGGCCTTTTCCGGTTCCTCGTCGATGAGCCGGAACACCCGTTCCGCCGCGGCGAGAGCGGATTGCAGGTCCGAAATGATATTGGCGAACTCGTTGATGGGACCGGAGAACTTTCGGGAATAGAGCACGAAGGAGGAGATGTTGCCCAGGGTCACCCGGCCGCCCATATACAGCAATATGCCGAAGAAAGAGATGAGGGCCAGCGACAGGTTGTTGATGCAGTTGACGATGGGGCCGTTGATGCAGGCGAACCTATCCGCCCGGTAGAAGGCCTCCACAGCTTCGTCGTTCTTCCCGTCGAAGCGATCGGAGAAGGCCTCCTCCCGCCCGTAGGCGCGGATGGTCTTGAGCCCCGCGGTGATCTCCTCGATGAAGCCGTTCATGGCTCCCAGCTTCACGGAGCGCTCCCGGAACAGAGGCCGCACCCGCTTGGCCCGATAGCGGGTGACCGCCATGGACAGGGGGATGGTCACCACGAACACCAGCACCAGCACGGGCGTGATGGACAGCATCATGAGGAAGGACCCCACCACCGTCACCAAACTGGCGGCCATCTGCACCAGATCGTGGGTCAGGGAGGTGTTGATGGTGTCGATATCGTAGCTGATGCGGCTGATCACGTCCCCCGGCTGATGCTGATCGAAGTAGCTTACGGGCAGGGTCACCAGCTTGTCGAAGGCGTCCCGGCGCATGGAAAAGACGATGCTGCGGCTGATGCGGATCATGAGCAGGGAGAGCACGTAGGTCATGACCCCGGAGAACACGTAGCACCCCACCATCAGCAGGGCGTAGCGGAACACGTTGGGGAAGTCCACGCCGTTCGTCCCCAATATGGCGTCGATGGCCCGGCCGGAGAGCCGCGGACCCACGAGACCGATGACGTTTCCCAAAATGCTGAGGGCAGCCGCCAGAACGATCCCCCAGAGGTGGGGTCTCATATAGGTCCAGAGCCGCTTCAAGATCTGTCCCGCAGGCTGCACCGGGCGCTCGAAAGCGCCCCGATTCGCAGCGTGGCGGAAGGAGATGGCCTTTTGTTCGCCCTTGCCGCTCATGCAACCGCCTCCCCCATCTGCATCTCGTACAGGGTCCGGTACAGTGGACAATCCTTCAGCAGCTCCTCGTGGGTGCCGTATCCCAACGTCCGCCCCTCCTCCAGCACCAGGATATGGTCGGCGTGCCGGATGGCGCTGATCCGCTGGGCTACGATGATCTTGGTGGTGTCCCGAAACTTTTCCTGCAGCGCTTGCCGCAGCCGGGCGTCGGTGCGGTAATCGAGGGCGCTGGAGCAGTCGTCCAGCAGCAATATTTCGGGCTTCGCCGCCAGGGCCCGGGCGATCAGCAGCCGCTGCCGCTGCCCGCCGGACAGGTTCATGCCCCGCTCGGAAAGATCGGCCAGGGTACCCTGGGGGATGTCCCGCAAAAAGTCCGCCTGCGCCGTATCGATAGCGAGCTCCCGATCCTCCTCTGTCACAGGCCGCTCGAAGTCCAGATTTTCCAAAATGGAGTCCGCGAACAGAAAATCGTTCTGGAAGACTACGCCGAACCGGCGGTGGATGTCCTCCTCCGCCATCTGGGACAGGGGCTGACCGTCCACCCAGATCTGCCCTCTATCCGGCTCGTAGAACCGCAAGAGGAGCTGCAAAAGGGTGCTCTTGCCGCTGCCCGTGGGCCCGATGACGCCCAGGGTCTGCCCCCTTTGAAGGGTGAAGGAAAGGTCGTCCACATCGGGCTTCACCTTGTTATAGGAGAAGGACACATGGGAGAAGACCACATGGCCCTCCGGCGCCGGCTCCTGCGGTACAGGCGGCGCCACCCGTTCCGGGGCGTCCAGCACCTCCCCCAGGCGCTTGCCGCTGGCGATGCCCCGGGAACAGATGGTGAAGATGCGGGTAATGCCCAGAAGGCCGTTTTGCAGGATGACGAAATAGTTCAGAAACGCGATGATCTTGCCCGGCTCCGTGAGCCCCCGATCCGCCCGGAACGCGCCCACTACGAGGACGGCGGCCATGCCCATGTTCAGCAGGATGCCCATGGCGGGATTGGCCACGGCCATGGTGGTCTCCGCCTGGCGGTCGGCGCGGACGGCGTTCTGATTGGCCCCGGCGAACCGGACCTTCTCGTCCTCCGTCCGGGACAGAGCCTTGATGATCCGCACCCCGGTCATGTTCTCCTGGATGCGCCGCACCAGCTCCTCCCCAGCCTGCTGGGCTTTGGCGTACAGGGGGATGCTCCTGCGGGAGACCAGCAGCAGCATCCCGCCGATGAGAGGCAGGGCGCAGAGGAAAATGAGGGCCAGGGCAGGCTCCATGAGGGCGCTCACCAGCAAGCCGCCGATAAGCAGGATGGGCGCCCGGATGCCCAGCCGCAGCATCCGATCCACCATATCGTTCACCCGATAGGTGTCGGAGGAAAGCCGGGAGATCAGGGACGGTACGGTGAACCGGTCCACCTGCTCGCTGGACAATACGGTCACCTTGCGAAATAGGGTGTGCCGAAGGGAACGGGTGAAGTCGGCGGCGATTTTAGTGGCCATGCGGTTGGCTATGGCTGCGCTGAGGAACACGGCCAGGGCGCAGAAGAGCATCAGCGCGCCCCACAGAAGCAGCTGACGCCGATCTCCCGTAGGCGCGATGTCGTCGATGATATGTTCCAATATCCAGGGCAGGAACAGCTCCAACAGCGTAGAGCCGAACTTTATACCTATCTGCAGAGCCGTCCGCCCGGTTTGAGGGCGAAGGAAGGAAAGGACCCGCTTCATGCTGCCTCCTCTCCCTCCGTCACGCTCCGCCTAAGCCCAGGGTCACAGCTCAGCGGGTGATCATTCATGACGCCGCAAAGCGCGGCAAGTGTCCTGCAAGCCTTTCGGCAGGAGCTCGAACGCCCCGCCCGATGCTCAAACGAATCCCAGATACCAGACGACCTCGCCCAGGACGAAGTGGGGGATGCACAGGCCCCAAATGCTGTTCTGCTTGCGATAGAGGATGCCGAAGATGGACAGCAGCGCTGTGGCGGCCAGCATATACATGAAGCCCCGGTGGATATGGAGCGCACCGAACAGCAGGGACGAAACGATGATCGCGGCGATCTCGCTGTACTTCCCCACGAAAATGCGGCGCAGGTTCTCATGGATGACGCCGCGGGACAAAAACTCCTGTAGCACCACCGTCAACGGATAGGTGAAATCGGACCAGTTCATGCGGCTCCAGTCCCAAAAGGGCGCGCCGGCGGGGAAAAAGCCCGGGGAAACCCGCAGGAGCACAGCCTTGATGCCGAACAGGATTGCCGTAAAGACCGCCGTCAGAATACCGTCTGTCTTGAGCGCCTTGGCGATGCCCTTGGTTTTCAATCCCATCTCCTCAAAGGAAAAGTGGGTATAATGGCGGATGTAGAAGAACATGACGAGAGAGATGGCGTGGATGAACTGGGTCATGATCTCCTGAGAGACCCGCTGCCCGGTCTGCTGCCACAACGCGACGACAAATATCCAAACGGAGACGGCCGTCATGGTGCCGATGAACACCGCCGAGCTTTCCCGACGTTTGCGGCGCAGGATGTCGATCTCGGTGATATCGTCGAAGTGGATGGCGTAGCTCCGTTCCTGGGGGTCTTCATTGTCCTCCAGACAGATGCAGCTGGTGTTGAGGCGCACGCTGCTGCCATCCTCCCGGCGGAACAGGATGTCGCCCCGATGAGAGGCGTTCTTCTCCTCCGTGGCCTTCACCAGGAATTCCAGCAGCGCGTCGTTGTCCCGGCCGAACACGTCCCGATACCGCTTCCCCGCGGCGTTGTCCGTCAGGCCCAGGATCAGGGACGCCGAAGGGTTGATGTAGCGGATGATGCCGCCCCGATCGAAGGTGATGATCCCCTCGTCGAAATCCCGCAGGACCCGGGTATCCAGCGTCTCCTGCATCTCCTCGGCGTCGATGGTCTGCTGCACGATCTCTTCGTTGATAGCTTCCTCCGGCGATGCCGCGTCGGAGGTATCCACTTCCATGTCGCTGTTCAGAAGCGTACCGGCTACCTTTTCATCCAGCATATCCTGCAGCTCGTCCTCCTGCTGGCTGCGCTGAAGGGTCTCCTGATCGGCTATGACCACGACTTCCACCGGCTGCTGCTGCACTTCCTTTTGATTTTCCATCTTGGCCCTCCTTCTTCCTGACTGTCCTTGTCTGCCGAATGCCCTATACGGCATGGATATATGTCGGTCCCTACGGCAGGGAATGCTTCGACAGATACGTCCGCTTCTCCCGCTCGTCCGCCGCCTCCAGGGAGGAATCGTCGTGGATGCCGCCCATGGATTCCAAATGGTGGCGGATCTCATGCCGCAGGACGCCCCGGAGGATCTTACGGGCCTCTTCGGCGTTCGCATGGGGATACACGCGGTCGAAGGAACCCTTGTACATGGTGATCTGCCGCACCCGCGAAAAGATCTGATACTTCCCCAGGGTGAAAAGATCGTTCCCCTGGGCATAGTCGGGGATCACCGTCGCTTCCGACGCGACCACGCCTCCGGACAGCTCCCGGAAGAATTCATCCGGAAGCTCGTCCATCAACTCCGACACTATGTCCTTGTATTCTTCAAAACTGATCATGTCGCAGGGTCTTTCGACGATTCTTTGGGAGACGATGGGGACGGGCTGACCGTCAGCGGGCGAAGCCAGCCAGCGCGGCCGTATCGAGCTTATCGAACCTTGCGAGGAAGGGGAACAGCTCCCGGGCGATGATCCGGGCGCCGCCTTCGCTGTCGGATTCGATGTTCAGCGGCATCAGCGGCTCGTGGAGACTCATGCGCAGCAGGAACCAGCCGTCGCCGTGATTCTTATCCAGGTTGACCCGCACGCCCTCGTAGTTGTCGGGCGCCAGAGCCCAGCCGGGCTGAGCCGCGACATAGGCCTGAAGCTCATCGAGGATGCCGTTGCCATAGGGCTTGAAATCCGGCAGCCCCAGGTCCATGCGGAACTCGCAGCTCTCCGCAGGCTCCTGCAGATCCGCGATCAGGGACGGAAGGGAATACCCCTCCCGGCGGCCCCTGGCGAGCTCGATCAGCAGCCGTGTCACCAGATACGCCCCGTCGTCCAGAAAATAGTTTTCCTTAAGGGCGCCGTGGCCGGAGGTCTCCATGGCCAGCTGGCTGTCCAGGCCCTGGGCGTTGAGCCGAATGGACTCGTTGATGACGTTTCGGTAGCCCCGCTTGAACCGATGATGGACGCCCCCGTGAGCCGCGATGAACGAGGCGAGGCCCGTAGAAGTGATGGAATCGGTGACGATGGTCGTACCGGGATGCTCCCGAAGCAGGATCGCCGCCATCATGGCGATGATGCGGTTGCGGTTGAGTTCGCTGCCGTCTGAGAGCACGGCCCCGGCCCGATCCACGTCCGTGTCGAAGACAATGCCTAAATCCGCCCGGTTCTCCAGCACCGCCGCCCGGATGGAGTCCATGGCTGCCTGATTCTCGGGATTGGGGATGTGGTTGGGGAAGGTGCCGTCGGGGTCCAGGAACCGGGACCCGGCGGTGTCCGCGCCCAGGGGCTGCAGCACCCGGCCGGCATAGAACCCGCCGGCGCCGTTGCCCGCGTCCACCACGATCCTAAAGCCCTCCAGCGGCCGCTGAAGGCCGGTAGCCTCCCGCACCTTGCGGCACAGGATGTCGGCGTATTCCGCCATGAAACCGCCCTTTTCCACGGTCCCGGCGGGAAGCCCCGTATGTTCGTCGGACGAAGCCAGGGTGAGGATCGCCCGGATATCCTGCTTTTCCAGGCCGCCCGCCTGGGTGAAGAATTTATAGCCGTTGCGGTTGAAGGGCAGGTGGCTGGCCGTGACCATCACGGACCCGTCGAAGAGAAAGCCCTCCGTGACCGTGGCCATGAACATGGCGGGCGTGGAAGCCATGCCCATGTCCGTCACCGCCACGCCCTCCGCCGCCAGCGCTTCGCCGATCCAGCGGGACAGGGCCGGCCCGGTCAGGCGGGAATCCCGGCCCACGGCCACCCGCAGCGCGTCCTTTTTCAGGCGCTCCCGCAACCACAGGGCAAAGCCCCGGCCGATGTCCCGGCAGGCCTGCTCCGTCAGATTCACGCTCTGCCCGGGTATCCCTTCCATGGCCACCCCGCGGATGTCGCTGCCGTTCTGCAAACTCGAATAGTCCATGCGTTTCCTCCGATACGTTCAAATCGATGGGTATATATGATTATACTGGTTTTGTTCGCCGTTTACAAGATGCCTCGCTCCATTTCCCGGCGGGATTCAAATCCGCGGCCTTACGCCTGCAATAAAGCCGTGACCCCTTGTTTCCGGTTGTGCCTGACAGTATCATTTATTGAAAAGCGATGCACCCTTTCTTGCAGGAAAGGGTGCGCCCGAAGATCTTTATTCCAGATATGCTGTTCCAAAGAGAAGCCGTGCCAGTCCTTGGACTTCTCGTAATGTACGCAGCTTACAGTTGTTTCAGAATATACGCCTTCACCTTATCGAGCCTGGAGTACTTCCATGCCCCCTCCTCGGCGATCTTGGAGAAGGGGACGATCACATGAAAGTCCATGTGAGCGCCCTCATAGTACCCGTCGGGCTCGGTGCTGAAAAAGTACCCGTCCCAGACAGCCTGGGGCGCGTTCGTGAACCGGTCCGGCTCCAGATAGATCATCTTGCGCATATCCTCCGCCACGAAGGCCTTGGCGGCCAGGGGCGACAGCAGGGCGTACTCGCCCGCGGGGATATCGGTGAAGATGTCGGGAAGGGGCGCCTCCACGATCTTCTCCGGACCCCGAACGATTTGGATGCCCATGGCCTCGAAATCCAGCTTCTCGGGGGTGAAGATCAGCTTCAGCAGCACCCCCACGTCCGTATAGAGATGGGCCCGCTGATAGTTGGTGTCGAAGATGAAGTTGCCCAGAGAATAGAAGATGGCCTTGCCGTCGGGGAACAGCTCGTAGTTCTCCGGCACGTGGGGATGGTGGGCCACCACCACGTCCGCCCCCAGCTCCAGATACCGAAGATACCGGTCCCGGGTGTAGGGGCTGGGCATGCTGGTGAACTCCTCGCCGCCGTGGCTGACGATCACGCACCAGCGGCACTTTGCTTTCACCTCGTCGATGCGCTGCTTGATATAGTCCATATCGTCCCAGCGGAAGATGCCCGGCTCCGTGGCGGTGGCGGGGATGCACTCGGCCATATACGCCACGCCGAACATGCCGATGCCGCCGGCTTCGTCGAGATAGAT
>JAZRUD010000175.1:0-2337 GCA_045652385.1 Clostridia bacterium | reverse complement strand
CGAAAAGGCACGGGAAAGCTTTACCTACGGCAATCTCCGCCTTGTACTCAGCGTAATCCAGCGTTTTTCCGGCAGAGGGGAGCACTTAGACGACCTTTTTCAAGTAGGCTGCATCGGTCTTATGAAGGCCATTGACAATTTCGACATAGCGCAGAACGTGCGTTTCTCCACCTATGCGGTCCCCATGATCATCGGGGAGATCCGCCGTTTTTTGCGGGACTATACGGCCCTCAGAGTGTCCCGGTCCCTGCGGGATATGGCGGGCAAGGCCATGCAGGTGAAGAAACGGTTGACGGACGAACTGAACCGGGAGCCAACAGTAGGAGAGATCGCCAAAGAACTGGATCTGCCCGAGGCGAATGTGGTGTACGCCTTGGACGCGGTGGTGGACCCCGTATCCCTGTTCGAACCCGTGTTCCACGAGGATGGGGATGCGCTGTATGTGATCGACCAGATCCGGGACGAAACTTCGGGAGAGGGGAAGTGGCTGGACAGCATCGCCCTGGAGGAAGGGATTCGTCACCTTAACGAACGGGAACAGCGGATCGTGAAGCTGAGATATTTTCAGATGAAGACACAGATGGAGGTGAGCCAGGAGATTGGCATTTCCCAGGCCCAGGTGTCCAGATTGGAGAAGGGTGCGCTGGAACGGCTGAAAAAGTATATTTAGCTTGAACGAACGCGCTTTCGGGAGTACAATACAAAAAAAGCGTCTTGCAGGGGGCCGAAGGGATGAAAGTCAGGGATCGGATCGTTTCGTGGGCCACGCTGCTCTGCTTTATCGTCGGAGCCGCGATGGGCCTGGTTCGCCCTGACTGGGCGCGGAACATCGCCTTCATCGGCACTGCATACGTCACTGTATTGAAGTATCTGGCCCTGCCGGTGCTGATCCTTTCCGTCTTTTCCGCAGCAGAAAAGGGCGGAAGGAACGCGGCTGGCGTTTTTGTACGGGCCGTCGTTTTGTTCGTCGCCCTGTTCTCCGTGACGTTCCTGATCTGCGCCGTGCCCTATTCCGTCTTTTCTCCCGGCCGTGGCTTCCTTAGGCTGGGGGAGAGCGCCTGGCAGGGGGAGAAAGCGTCGATCTCTTTGGGCGGCATATTCAGAAACATCTTCTCTCCGGACAAGATCAGCGTCAATTCCCTGTATTTTCCATCCCTCCTTATCGCTTTCATGACCGGATGGCTGATCGGCATTTTCAAACCGATAAAAAAACAGCAGGGAGCGGCGGCTCTGGAGCGTTTTTTTCAGAAGCTCCTGTCCTACGTTATGGTGACGACGCCTCTTGGCGTTCTCTCTCTGATGGCGACCTGTACGAGCACCTTCGGCTTTGAAGCGCTTAAGACTTCCGGGGTCTATGCGGCCTGGGCATACGGGGGATGCGTGCTGGCGCTGGCAGCGGTTATGATTCTTCCCTTGTGGATTTTTTGCAAGGTGAAACCGGGGCAGTATTTTGCCCGTACCGGACGATTGTTCATGACGGCCCTCTCCACCTGCTCCTCCGCGGCCACCCTGCCGGAGACCATGAGGACATGCCGGGAGGAATTTGGCGTTTCGGACGATATCACGGGCGTCGTGGCGCCCCTTGGCTGCACCGTTCATATGTGCGGCGGGGCGGTTTCCTTCAGCCTGCTCGGACTCTTCGTCATGCAGATGACGGGGCAAACGGTCTCCCTGGGGACGCTGTTCACCATGCTCCTGTTCTCCCTCCTGCTGAACATGGGCGCTCCGGGCATTCCGGGCGGCGGGATCGTGCTGGGGGCCACCTATCTGAGCATGCTGGGGGTGGAGCATACAGAACTGTTCCTGGGCATGTATGCGGGCATATACCGCCTGTTGGATATGGCCTATACTTCTCTGAACGTAGCCGGAGATGTGACAGCCAATTTGCTGATCGAAAGATGGGAGAAAAAGCGATGAAGCCGTTGTATAGACAGATACAGCCCTCTATGACCATGGGTCTCGACCAGCAGGCGCGGGAGTTGGCTGCGGCCGGCAAGGACGTCATCAACCTGACCGCCGGTCAGGTGGATCTGCCGATGCCTGAAATCGGGAAGGAAGCCATACGGCGTGCGCTGGACGCGAACAAGACCGGCTATGTCCCGGCTGATGGTTCATCGGTCGTGAAGGCGGCGGTGCGCGCACGCATGGGCTGGCAGGCGGGGGAGGTCCTGATTTCTGCCGGAGCTAAACCCCTGCTGAACGCGGCGATCGCCTGCATATCAGCACCCGGGGACGAGGTGATCCTGCCTGCGCCCTGCTATACCAGCTACCCGGAAATGGTCAGCCTGTCCGGGGGATCACCTATCGTGATACAGGGCGATCCGGCCCATGATTTCC
>JAZRUD010000174.1:0-3084 GCA_045652385.1 Clostridia bacterium | reverse complement strand
GATGCCGTGCCGCAGGAGCAGGGCCGCCGCACCGGTGGTCGGCGAGGAAAAGCCGATGCTTTTAACCCCGTGGAAGAACTGGGGATGGTGGGTCACCAGCAGATCTACGCCCAGATCGATGGCTTCCCGAGCGGTGTCGGTGGTGCAGTCCAGGGCCAGCAAAACCCTTCGGATCTCGGTATGGTCCGGCTCCACCAGCAGGCCTACGTTGTCGAAATCCAATGCCAGCGTCCGGGGCGCGATCTGCTCCATGCACGCGCAGAAATTTTTCAGATCCATCCTTCCGTCTCCTTCAAAATCTGTTCCAATTGTTCCGCCTCCCGGGCGAGCTTCCCCTCTCCCGACGTTCCCGCGGCTTTTTTCAATCGTTCCTGCCGCTTGCACAGCTGTTCCCGACAGTAGGCCATCATCCCTGCTTCCCGATCGGCGAAGGCGCTATACCCCGCCAGCCAACAATCCACGGGGAAACCCTCCGGCCATGGATCGGGACGATCCGCTTTTCGTACCGAGAGCAGCTGATACCATCTTTTGCCGACATGTACCAGCTTGTCCGAGAGCACGTGCCAGCGTTGCTCATACAGCCATCGGCGCAGCTCTTCGACGCCGGACATGGGCTGCAGCACCAGTTTGTCCATCCGCTCAGCCACCTCCGGGGAAACTTCCAGCAGCTCCACCATCAGCTCTCCGCCCATGCCCAGGATGGCGGCCGCGTCGCACTCCCCGGGAGTGAGAACGGTGAGGCCGCTGCCCAACCGGGTCTGGGCTCGATCCTGCAAACCGCAGCGGTCGATGAGCTGACGCGTTTTCTCCAGACAATCGGGGCTTATATCCCCGGCGATCATACGCGAGCAGCCCCCATAGAGCAGCAAAGCCGCCGTAAGCTTCCCGTGATCCGAGCCGATGTCTGCCACGGAATCGGTTCCCTGCAGCATATCGAAAGCGCACCTGAGCCGCGGATCAAGCCGGATCATAAGCGGATCCTTTTCATGGGTTCGGTGGTCTCGATAGGCCCGCCGCCCAGACACTCCTCACCCCGGTATAGCACGCACCACTGGCCCGGCGTCACAGCCCGCTGGGGTTCTCTGAAGCGCACGAAGGCGCCCCCTTCCCGCAGCTCGACCTCAACGTTCTGGTCCGGCTGACGGTAGCGGAACTTGGCCGTACAGCTAAAGCGCTTCGGCAGCTCTTCCTGAGGGATCACGTTCAGCTCGTCCACGGTCAAAGACAGGGAAAAGAGCTCCTCGTGCTCCCCCTGCTGAACGATCAGCAGATTCCGCTTCAGGTCCTTGCCGATAACGAACCAGCTTTCGCCGCTGCCGTCGCTCCGCCCGCCGATACCCAATCCTCGACGCTGACCCAGGGTGTAGTACATGAGCCCGTCGTGACGGCCGATCTTTTTGCCGTGCTCGTCCACCATATCCCCGGGCGTGGCGGGAAGGTAGCTCATCAGAAACTTTTTGAAGTTGCGCTCACCGATGAAGCAGATACCGGTGGAATCCTTCTTCTCGGCAACGGGCAAGCCGTGCTTTCGGGCCAGGTCCCGGACCTCCCTTTTCTGTAAGCTTCCGATGGGAAACAGAGCCCGGATCAGCTGCTCGTTCTTGAGCCCCGCCAAAAAGTAGGTCTGGTCCTTTCCCACGTCCAGGCCCTTGCATAGATGTACGCCTGTCTCGTTCCGGGAAAGGCGGGCATAGTGGCCTGTGGCCAGGAATTCGGCCCCGGATTTCAGGGCGAAGTCCAAAAAAGCTTTGAACTTGATCTCCGTGTTGCACAGGATATCCGGATTGGGCGTGCGGCCGGCGGAATATTCCGACAGGAAGTAGGAGAAGACCCGCTCCTGATACTCTCGGGTGAAGTTGACCGTATAGTACGGAATGTTCAGCGCTTCGCTGACGCGGCGCACGTCTTCGTAATCCTCCTCTGCGGGGCAGCTGCCGTCCTGCTCCTCCCAGTTGCGCATAAACACGCCGGTCACCTCGTACCCCTGCTCTTTCAACAGCAGAGCCGCCACGGCGCTGTCCACGCCTCCCGACATGCCCACGATCACGCTTTTTCTGCCTTTAGTATCCGTCATGCAAAACGACCTTCCTGTGCTATACGGGAAGTATATCACAGGAAGGCGCTAAAATCAATTCTGCCGCGCTAAGTCGGCATGCCGTCAGACGCCGCAGGTCCGTCCGATGTTGCCGGAACCGGAGCAGCCGCAGCCGAAGCCCGTGTTTTCGTCGTTGCCGCAGTAGCGGGACAGGAGCAGCAGCCAGATCAGCGTGTCGCATCCGGCGTAGCCGCCATTTCCGCCTTCGCCCAAAATGAGCAGAAGGACCAGGATCCACATCATGTTATTGTTGCCGAAGTTCATGCTTCCTACCTCCTTTTTTCAGGCGTCAGGATACGCCCGTATACATCATAGTACGTTCTTTTGCGCCGTTTTGTGCCTGGTTTGAAAAGCGCCCTTTTCCTTGACAAATCGGTTTGGCCGCATATAATGGAAAGGAAATACTGTGCCCAGCGAAAGAAGGAGGGCAGATCATGAGCGAATTGACGATGGACAAACTGGTTTCTCTGTGTAAAGGCAGAGGTTTCATATTCGCCGGCAGCGAAATCTACGGCGGCCTCGCCAACACCTGGGACTACGGTCCTCTGGGCGTTGAGCTGAAGAACAACATCAAGAAGGCCTGGTGGAAGAAGTTCGTCCAGGAGAGCCCCTACAACGTGGGGTTGGACGCTGCCATTTTGATGAATCCCCAGACCTGGCAGGCTTCCGGTCATCTGGGCGGCTTCGCCGATCCCCTTATGGATTGCCGGGAGTGCAAGGAGCGTTTTAGGGCCGACAAGCTCATCGAGGACTGGTCCGCGGAGCACGACGTGACCCTCGACAAGCCTCTGGACGCCTTCAGTCAGGCGGAGATGAAGGATTTCATCGAGACCAACAACATCCCCTGCCCCTCCTGCGGCAAGCACAACTTTACCGACATCCGCCAGTTCAACCTGATGTTCAAAACCTTCCAGGGCGTCACCGAGGATGCGAAGAACACCGTGTATCTCCGTCCCGAGACCAAGTCGGAGGCCAAGCGGTCTTAGGAA
>JAZRUD010000173.1:0-1643 GCA_045652385.1 Clostridia bacterium | reverse complement strand
GAAGTGGTAGACGGATAGTGCGATGACAGTCCGAAAGGCGGAGGAGAGAGTATCATAAAACCAGCCCAAGAAAGGATGGAAAGAGTTATGAATCAGAGAAAATGGATCGCCTGGATGGGGCTGCTGCTGGTGGCCTTCCTGGTCCTTACCGCCGACCTTTTCAGCGGCTATCGAAGGATCACCGTGGTTTCGGGGAAGGATCTCGTCCAATCCTGCCCCGGGTACGCCAAGCCCGGCGCCACCGTCACCGTCATGACCGCCGTGATCTCCGACGGCGAGCTATACGTGAACGGCGTGGAGGGCGCCTTCGTCCGGCCGGGGGAGTTCCGGTTCGTCATGCCGAACGAGGACGTGGAGCTCAAGGCCACGGTCGTCGCCTTCCCTGACGGGGCGTGAAGGAAACCGAATCGAAAGATCCCCGGGCACATCGCCCGGGGATCGTGTTTGTTTTGGAAGCTTTCAGCCGCCCCGTCCTCCGCGGCCGCCCCTGCCGTTGGGACCGTTCGGGCCGCCCCAGCCGCCTCTGCCGCCGGGACCGCCCATCATCTGATTCGGGATGTAGTCGATCTGCTGGCCGTTGACGATGATGGTGCCGCCGTTGTACTGGGCGGAGCCGTCGCAGTCGAAGGAGCTGGCGCCCGTCACGTCGATGACGCCGCCGTTGACGACGATGTCCCCGTTGGAGTCGATGCCGTCCGTGTCCCCGGAGGCCATGACCACGGTGATCTTGCCGCCGTTGATCTCCACCTTCGCCCCGTATGCGCTGGACTTTCGGGCGGCGTTGATGCCGTCGTCTTTGGCGCTGATGGAGACGGTGCCGCCGTTGATCTGGACGCAGGTGGCCTCGACGCCCTCTTTGGCGGTGAGGGAGAGGTCCCCATCGTTGATCTGGACCACGCTGACGGCGTGGATCGCGTCGTCCCCGGCCCGGACGGTGACGCTGCCGCCGGCGATATAGACGTAGCCCAGGGAATCGTCGTCGTCGTTCTCCGCGTGGAGGCCGTCGGTCCCGGCGATCAGGTCCAGGGTGCCGTCGGCGACGCGGATGGAGTCGTTGGCCTCCACGGCCTTGGATTTGGCCGTGATGCGATAGGTCCCGCCGGTGATCTTCACGTCGTCCTTGCCCACCACGCCGTTCCCGGCGGAGGAGAGGGTCAGAACGGCGGTGCCGTTGAGCACCAGGTCGGACTTGGAGAAGATCACGCCGTCGGCCTTGTCGGTTTCGTCGAAAGCGCCGGTGACGGCCAGGCTGCTGTCGCCGCTGACGGTGAGGAACACCTTGTCGGCGGACTTCACGTAGATGGCGGGGGCGTGGCTGTTGGTGACGGCGAGGCCGTCCAGCACCAGCTGGACCTTGTCGTCCTTGCCCGCTTCCACGAACACGGTCGCCTCCTTCGCCGCGCCGGTCAGCACGTAGACCCCCGCGGCGGTGATATGGATGTCCTGACCGTCGGACACGGTATAGTCCACAGAATCCGTCAGGTCCGCCGTCTGCTTCAGATCCCGCTTGGTGAACATATCGTCATAGGAGAAGACATAGGCGCTGGTCTCCGCCGCGGCATAGGTCGCGCCGAGGACGAAGATCATGCAAACGGAGAGCGCCGCCGCCAGCAGAGGAACAAGATATTTGCGCATGGTTGGGT
>JAZRUD010000172.1:0-1345 GCA_045652385.1 Clostridia bacterium | reverse complement strand
CTGGGAGCGGATCGGCACCGTCCAGTGGCGCAGGAACCTGATCGACCAGGGCGGCAAGAGCACCATCCCCTGCCAGCCGGGCTGCATCGTCCGCTGCTCCAACGAATACTGCGACCAGCACGGGAACTACCTGTCTGCGGGCATCGAGTACGAGACCGTAGCCCTGTGCGGCGCCAACCTGGGCATCTTCGACACCGACGCCATCTGCACCCTGGACCGTCTCTGCGACGACTACGGCATGGACACCATCGACATCGGCTGCGCCCTGGGCGTGATGATGGATCAGGGGATCATGGAATTCGGAGATGCGGATGCGGCCATCCGCATGGTCCGGACCATGTTCGATCCCGATTCCCAGTGGGGGCCCGTCCTCAAGAACGGCTGCGCCGCCGTGGCGGACGCCCTGGGGGTGCCCAAGCAGGCGGTCAAGCGGGTGCCCGTGTCCAAGCGCCAGGCCTTCGCGGCCTACGATCCCCGGGTCATCCGGGGCTACGGCCTGTCCTGGGAGCGGGGGCCCATGGGCGCGGACCACACCTCCGGTTCCGCCGCCACCTATATCCCCAACCTGACCCCGGAGCAGCAGACCGACTACTCCCTGGCCGTCACGGCCACCTGCGACTGCTTCATGTGCCTGTTCGCCTGGTCCGCGGTCAACTACAACAAGGAAGCCCGTCCCGCCATCTGCCGCATGGCTGGCATCTTAGCCGGCATGGAGGAAGGGCCGGACATGACCATGATCGACCAGAACGGCCGGGCCATCCTGCAGCTGGAGTACGCCTTCAACGAAAAGGCCGGCATCACCCACGACCAGGATCGGTTCTACGGCGGCGAAAGCAACTACATGTACCACGAACCCGCCGCGGCCACCAAGAGCGCCTATTGGAGCATCCAGAAGGGGCCTCTGCCTGCGCCGCCCCCGCCGCCCGCGCCGAAAAAGGAAGGATAAGGAACCATGAACGAGATCCGGGTCGCCGTCTGCGGCGAAACGCATACGCTGGCAGCCGGGGCCACCTTGGCCCAGGCCATCGAAGCCCATTCCCCCTACGGGCAGGAGGCGGTGATCTGCCGGCTCAACGGGCAGATGATCCGCAGCATCGACGATACGGCCGCATACGTCCTGCAGGACGGGGACGTGCTGGAGATCTATCCGCTGATCATCGGCGGATGAAACGATAGAAAGCGCCTGACAGAACAGCATGAAGGATCCCCTGGGTCGAAACATCACCTATCTCAGATTGTCCGTGACGGAGCTCTGCAACCTCCGCTGCCGCTACTGCATGCCGGCGGCCGGCGTCGAAAAGCGCCGCCACGAGGACATGCTGACGGAGGAGGAAACGATCCAGGC
>JAZRUD010000171.1:0-3131 GCA_045652385.1 Clostridia bacterium | reverse complement strand
GAGAACCTGCAGCGGGAGGATCTGAACCCCGTGGAGGAGGCGGCCGCCATCCGGTTCCTCATGATCCAGCACAACCTGACCCAGGAGGAGGTCAGCAGCCGCATCGGCCGGAGCCGGCCCGCGGTGGCCAACGCGCTGCGGCTCTTGAGCCTGCCGGAGAGCGTCCAGGGGATGCTGAAGCGGGGAACGTTGTCCGCCGGGCACGGAAAGATGCTGGCAGGCCTGGACGATCCCGAGAAGGCGGAGAGGCTGGCGCAGAAGGCGGTCCGGGAGGGCTGGAGCGTGCGGCAGATGGAGGAGGCGGTGCGGCTGGACGCCCTGCCCCGGAAAAAGGTCAGCCGCCGCATGGACCCGGAGGTCCGCCGGACAGCCAGCGCCATTCGCAGCAAGCTTCGGGCCAAGGTGGCCATCGAGGGAGATCAGGAGAAGGGCAAGATCATCATTTCCTACTTCTCCAGGGACGACCTTTTGAACATCTGCGACGCCATCCTGGGCGTGGAAGAATAATTGTTTCACGTGAAACCATGACGAAGCGGGAACTGTTCGAGTACATCGAAAGGGAATACGGCGTGACGCCGGACTATCCCTGGCTGGATTCGCCGGAGGGGGCCGTGTTCCGCCACGGGGACAACCGGAAGTGGTTCGCCCTCTCTATGCCCATCCCCCGCCGGTACGCCTATCCCGGTGAACCCGGCGAGGTGGACGCGGTGAATCTGAAGTGCGATCCGGTCCTCTCCGGCATGCTCCGGGGTGAACCGGGGATCTTTCCCGCCTATCACATGAGCAAGGTCCACTGGATCACAGTCCTTCTGGACGGCTCCGCAGACGACGATCGGCTGAAATTCCTGCTCCATCAAAGCTTCGAGCTGACGAGATCCAAAAAGCGCAAATAAACGAAAGCCCCTCTCCTGAAGGAAAGGGGCTTGTTTTTTGCCTGCTTTCAGTTTTTCCGGCCGTGCTGGTAGAGCTGGCGGTTGTCCAGCGCCCACTGACGCTCGGAGAAGCCGCCCTTCACCACGCCGTCCAGGGCCGTGAACATCTCGAAGAGCTGGGCGTCCAGCCGGTCCAGGGTGGAGAGGACCTCGGCCTCGGGGAACATGGGGAGCTTGGGCGACCCGAACTCCGGCTGTCCGTGGTGGGAGAGGAGCATATGCTCCAGGAGCACGGCCGTCTCCTCGGGGACCTGCAGGAGCTCTGCGGCGGCACGGACCTCGGCCATGCCGATGTTGATGTGGCCCAGGAGCTGCCCCTCGGCGGTGTAGGCGGAGGCTACGCCCAGCTTGCCCGTGTCCAGCTCCGTGAGCTTTCCGATGTCGTGGAGGATGGCTCCGGCCACGATCAGCTCCCCGTCCAGCTCCGGATACCGGGCGGCCACGGCCTTGCCCATGGAGACCACGTTCAGGGTGTGCTCCAGGAAGCCGCCCCGGGTGGCGTGGTGGAGCTTCACGGCGGCGGGATAGTACAGCATCTCCTGCTTGTGTTCCTTCATAAGATACTGAACCAGGCGCTTGAGATCGGCGTCCCGGAAGCTTTCCGTCTCCCGCCACAGGATCTCATAGGCCGCGGCCGGGTCCTGGGGCGAGCAGGGGACGATCTTGGACATATCCACCTGGTCCGACTCGTTGGCCTGGCGGATGCGCTCGATCTTCAGCTGCTCGCTGTCCTTCCAGATGGTGACCGTGCCCCGGACCTTCACGATGTCCTCCGGCTCGAACATGCCCATGGAGGGGCCGTAGTTCCAGATCTTGGCCACACACTCGCCGCCGGCGTCCGCCAGCACCAGGTCCATGTAGGACCCGCCCTTGCTGTCCGTGCGGAGCGCGGCGCTCTTCACCATGCAGAAGCCCTCCGTCTGCTGACCGGGGGCGTTCAGGATGCTCATTCTGCTCATCGTTCAAACCTCCAAATAGATAGATACAGTATACCAGATTTTTCCGTTTTGGCAAACAGGAACATTGTAGAATTTGGTGCGCTATGCTATACTGCTATACATAGGAGTATGCGCATATGACAGACGGACTGACAATCAAGCCCCTTCTGGGGGAGCGCTTCGACTGCGTGGTGATCGGCGCGGGCCACGGAGGCTGCGAGGCGGCGCTGGCTTGCGCGCGCATGGGCCTGAAGACGGCCCTGCTCACGCTGAACCTGGACAGCATCGGCATGATGCCCTGCAATCCCTCCATCGGCGGCACCGGCAAGGGACACCTGGTCCGGGAGCTGGACGCCATGGGCGGGGAGATGGGCCTGGCCGCCGACGACACCCTCATCCAAATGCGCATGCTGAACACGGGCAAGGGCCCCGCAGTCCATTCCCTCAGGGCCCAGATGGACAAGCGCCGCTACCACGAGCGCATGAAGGCCGCGCTGGAAAACGAGGATAACCTGACCGTCATCCAGAGCGAGGCCGTGGACTTTGCCACCGAGGGCGGCCGCGTCTCGGGGGTCGTGACGGCGGAGGGCTTCTGCTACCCCTGCCGGGCGGCGGTCCTGTGCACGGGCGTATATCTGAAGAGCCGCATCCTGATCGGCGAATTCGTTCGGGAAAGCGGTCCCGCCGGCATGCTGCGGAGCGAGGGTCTGTCCGGGAACCTCAGCCGCCTGGGCATCCCCCTGAGGCGGTTCAAGACCGGCACCCCGCCCCGGGTGAAGCGAGACACCCTGGACTTCTCGAAGATGGCGGTCCAGGAGGGGGACGAGCCCACGCCCGCCTTCTCCTTCCTCCACGGGGAGCTGCATTTAGTACAGGATCGGTGCTGGCTCACCTATACGAATGGGGACACCCATCGGATCATCCTGGACAACTTGGACCGGTCCCCCCTGTACGCGGGCCGCATCCACGCCACAGGCACCCGCTACTGTCCCTCCATCGAGGACAAGGTGGTGAAATTTGCCGACAAGGACCGGCACCAGCTCTTCATCGAGCCCGAGGGCAGGACCACCCAGGAGATGTACGTCCAGGGCCTGAGCACCAGTCTGCCCGCCGACGTGCAGGAAGCCATGCTCCATACTATCCCCGGCCTCGAACGGGCCCGGATCATGCGCTACGGCTACGCCATCGAGTACGACTGTCTGGACCCGCAGTCGCTGGATCTGAGCCTGATGGTCAAGCATATCCCCGGCCTTTTCTGCGG
>JAZRUD010000170.1:0-3632 GCA_045652385.1 Clostridia bacterium | reverse complement strand
ATTTTTCTCCCTCCCCTCCTGAGCCAACAATAGGTGCAAAAATCACCAGCACACCGAGAGATTATAAACGAACCCGGCTTTTAAGTCAACCCTTTTTTTCGTTTTTGACAGACGGATAAAAAAAGACTATACTGGACCCATCACAGGAGAGGAACTGAACAAATGGCAAAGCTGTATTTCCGGTACGGAGCCATGGGCTCCAGCAAATCCGCCAACGCCCTCATGGTGCGGTATAACTATATCGAGCGGGGCAAGAACGTGCTCCTGATGAAGCCTTCCACGGACACGCGGGACGGGACGACCCGCATCCTTTCCCGGTGCGGCCTGGAGGCGGAGTGCGCCCTGGTGGAGGATATGGATCTGGAGGCGGTGAAGGCGGGCCGATACGACTGCATCATCGTGGACGAAGCCCAGTTCCTCACAAAGGAGCAGGTGGAGACCTTCGCCTATATCTGCGACATGTACGACGTGCCCGTGATCTGCTACGGCCTCAAGACCGACTTCCAGGGCAACTTCTTCGAGGGCAGCCATTGGCTCCTGGCCCGGGCGGACGCCATCGAGGAGGTCAAGACCATTTGCTGGTGCGGCAAAAAGGCCACCCAGAACGCCCGGCTGGACGGCAGGGGCGGTATCACCAAGGTGGGCGACCAGGTGGTCCTGGGGGCCAACGACACCTATATCGGCCTCTGCCGGAAGCATTGGCGGCTGGGCGATCCGGGGCCGGGCCTTCGGGCGGAGGACCTGAAACGAAAAGCGGAAGAGGAAAACTGAAGCAGGGCGGCCTCTTTGCGGGTGCTTTCGGCACCGTCGCCTTCCTGGCGGTCGGGGCCTGTTTGTGCATCCTGCTGTTGCTGATCTATCCCGCGGGGGAGATGAACCGCCTGTTCGAATACGCCCTGGTGATCCTGTGCTTCGCCTTCGCCTGCGGCCATCGGCGCGCCGATTTGGACGGGTTCTTAGCGTTGCTGGCCCTTCTGTTCACCGCGGGAGCGGACTTCTTTCTGGTGGCGCTCAAAGACGAGCAGTGGCTCCCCGGCATGGCGCTTTTCTGCTGCGCTCAGCTAAGCTGGGCCCTGCGGCTGTGGGGGATGGAGGAGAAGCGGCGGCGGGTTTCCCACGCCCTCGCCTGGGCCTGCGCCTGCGGGACGCTCCTGGTCGTGGCGGGGCTCCTCGCCCGGGGCTCGGGCCCGGTGCTGCTCATGGGCGCCATCTACGCCTCCTTCCTCGTCACCACCGTCATCTTCAGCTGGCTCACCCCCCGGAACCTTCTCTTCACCCTGGGGATGACCCTCTTTTTGGGCTGCGACCTCTTCGTGGCGGTGAACAACGCCGCTTTGTATCTGGATCTCGACGGCTGGCCTTTGCTCAGGACCCTTTACGACATCCCCTTCAATATGATGTGGGTCTTCTACGGCCCGAGCCAGATGCTGCTGGCCTTGTCCTCGGCGGGCGGGAAGCGCTGAATTTTCGCCCTTCATCTTGCGTTTTCACCTGTGAAAATGTATACTGTATCTAAACGAGACTACGAATAAGGGAGCATTGAAAGATGGAAAACAAACGGCCTACCGGTCACGGTAAAAAAGTCGGTTCCGGCTCCGCCCATGCGGACAAGGGGGAAAAGGTATCCTCCCGTCCCGTAGGCACGGGCAGCGGGCGCACGGGCAGCTTCGATCAGCGTCCCGGGGAGAACCGGGACGGGGAACGGTCCACCGCCGGCAAGCTGGGTCTGCTGGCGCTGCTGCTGGTCCTGCCGAAGAAATATCGCCGCATCCTGCTCATCGTCATCGCCGTGGTGGCGGTGCTGGGCATGCTGGGTAAATGCGGCGGCGCCTTCTCCGGCAGCGACGTGTCCTACTATCCGGAAACGAATCAGGTTTCCCAGGTCACCGAGGCGCCCTACTATACCCAGGCGCCCGTGGTGACCCAGGCCCCGATCGTCACCCAGGCTCCGGTGTACACGGAGGCCCCCGTGGTGACCGCCGCCCCGGTGGCGGGAGAGGCCCGTGCTAAGCGGGTGATCCCCAAGGGCAACGGCCAGGACACCGTCACGATCATGATCTATATGTGCGGCACGGACCTGGAGAGCAAGTACGGCATGGGCACCAGCGATCTCGGCGAGATGGTGAAGGCCACCATCTCCGATAAGGTGAACGTGATCGTGGAGACCGGCGGCTGTAAGGCCTGGAAGAACAACATTATCTCCAGCGCCCGGAATCAGATCTATCAGGTCCAGACCGGAGGTCTGCGGCGGCTGGAGGACAACTTCGGCACCGCCTACATGACCGATCCCGACAACCTGGCTTCCTTCATCCAGTACTGCAAAAAGAACTTCCCGGCGGACCGGAACATCCTGATCTTCTGGGATCACGGCGGCGGCTCCCTTTCCGGCTACGGCTATGACGAGAAGCAGGGACGCGGCTTCGGCGTCTCCGCTGACACCATGACCCTGCCTGAGATCGACGCGGCGCTGAAGAAGGGCGGCTGCGTCTTCGACTGGATCGGCTTCGACGCCTGCCTCATGGCCACGCTGGAGACCGCCATGGTCTGCAACAACTATGCGGACTACATGATCGCCTCCGAGGAATCCGAGCCCGGCACCGGCTGGTACTACACCGACTGGCTCACCCAGCTCTCCAGGAACACCTCCGCCTCCACGGAGAGCATCGGCAAGACCATCGTGGACACCTTCGTGAGCGCCAGCCAGCGGTCTCAGGCCAACGCCCAGGTGACCCTGAGCGTCCTCGATCTGGCCAAGATGCAGGGCGCCGTGCCCCAGGCCCTCCGGAATTTCTCCACCGCCACCACGAACCTCATCAAGGGCAACAACTATAAGCAGGTGGCCGACGCCCGGGCCAACGCCCGCCAGTTCGCCCGCCAGAGTCGGATCAACCAGGTGGATATGATCGACCTGTGCGAACGGATCGGCACCGCGGAAGCCAAGACCCTGGCCGCCGCGCTGAACAGCTGTGTGGCCTACAACAAGTCCACCATGACCCGGGCCTACGGCGTGTCCGTGTATTTCCCCTACGAGACGCTGAACGGTGTGAAGAGCGCCGTCAACACCTACAACAGCCTGGGCATCGATTCGGAGTATACGAAGTGCATCCAGAGCTTCGCCAGCGTGGGCCAGGGCGGCCAGTTCGCTTCCTCGGCGTCTCAGTATGACTACGGCTCCTACTCCTCCGGCGGCGATCTGCTGAGCACCCTTCTGGGCGGCTTCATGGACAGCGGGTCCTACGGCAGCTCCGGCAGCGGCTACGGCAGCTCTCCCTACGGGTCCTCTTCGCCCCTCGGCTCCCTGCTGGGGGACTACACCACCAGCGCCGGCTCCGGCTCCTATTCCGCCGGCAACAGCGTGGACGCCTCCACCATCATGGATCTGCTCTCCGCCTTCTCCGGCCGGTCCATGCCCGCCGCCCTCGATTGGGTGGACACGGATCTGGTCGCCAGCAAGGCGATGGAAATCGCCCAGAACCGGCTTGATCCCGCCCGCATCACCGTCACCGACAAGAAGGGCGTGCCGACCCTGGTGCTGACCGACGAAGAATGGGCCCAGATCGAGACCGCCGCCGTGAACGTGTTCGTGGAACACGGGGCCGGGTTCATCGACCTTGGCTGCGACAACTACCTGG
>JAZRUD010000169.1:0-2896 GCA_045652385.1 Clostridia bacterium | reverse complement strand
CAACAAAAAAGGCCGTCGCTTCAGCGGCGGTCTTTTTGTGTTTTGGGCTATTCCAAACAGCGGTCGATGAACGCCCGCGTCAGGGCTTGATAGCGGGGCGTGTCCTCCAGATAGCTGAGGCCGTGACCTGCGTTGGGGAAGGTGTAACGGGTGACCCGGGCGGGGTTGGCGGCGGCCATGGGCTCGGACATATAGGCAGGGACGAAGCGGTCGTCCTCGCCGTGGAGGATCAGGATGGGGACCGGAGTGCGTTTCACCGCCTCATGGCAGCAGACGTGGTCGAAGCGGAGGCCGCCCGCGAAGAGGAAGGCGCCGATCTGAAGGAAGGGCCATATGAGCCTGCCGGGCAGATGCAGCCTGTCCGCCGTCAGGGTGATGATTTCCTTCGGCACGTCGTAGGGGCAGTCGGCCAGGATGCCCTTAACGTTCTGGGGCAGAGGCAGGGCCGAGGCCATGAGCACCGTGGCGGCGCCCATACTGATGCCGTGGAGGAAGATGGGCGCGTCGGGGCAGCGCTCCGCGCAGTATCGGGCCCACAGGAGCACGTCCTCCCGCTCCCGGATGCCGAAGGTCATGGTATGGCCCCGGCTGTCCCCCTGGCCTCGCTGGTGGATGAGAAGCACCGTGTCCCCGCGGCTCAGCAGGGTCTGCGCCCCGCCGCAGAAATCCCTAACGCCCAAGCCCCGGTAGCCGTGGCAGCAGATGTGGACGGGGCGGCCCGGCTCCCCCGCGTACAAGTCTCCCGCCAGATCCAGGCCGTCTCGGGAGCGGATGGACACCCGTTCCTTAGGCAGGTTCAAAAGCTCCTCGATAAGGCGATGCATCTCGTCATGCTTCGGCAGATACTGAGGGCCGTCCGGAATGTGGTGGGGAACGTTCTGCTCGCCCATAGGCGCATAGAGCACGAAGCGATAGACGCCGTAGGAAACGGCCAGCAGCAACAGCAGCAGGACCAGCAGGATGACGGGAACGAGCATAGGGACCTCCGGGGATTCGTATTATATATAAGTATACCGTCTTTCCCCCTGCCGCGCAAGAAAAACCGCAGGGCGGCCTCTGCCCCGCGGTTTGCCGCGCCCTATTCCGTTCGTTCCTGCACGGCGTGATAGCTCCCCACCGCCGCCATGGCCACGATGACGCCGTTGACGAAGCAGAGCAGGACGTCCTCCGCGTAGATGACGTCCGAAGTGAACACCACTGCCGTCAGCAGCAGCGTCAGGGCGACGAAGTACGCCCACAGCCGCGTGGGCAGGCGACGAATGACCGGCAGATCCTTGGTGAATTCGGTGATGATGAGCACCGCCATCACCGCGCCGCCGTAGGTGGCCAGATCTCCCCAGGTAAAGAATCGCTCAGTCATGGTTTTCCGCCTCCGTTTCATACAGAAGGCGCTTGAGCTCCTCCCTGAGTCCGTCCAGATCGCCGTTGCCGCCCAGCAGATCGTGATAGATGTGGTGGCCCCGGTTCCAGTTGCGCAGTTCGCCGTAGGCGACGTACCCGCGCCGCATATATGCCAGGGCCTGCTGCTCCAGCCTGTCCTGCAGGAGATACCGGAGCCCCTGGCTTTCGCCGGTCTCGGTGCGCCGTTTTTCGGCCCGCCGACTCACGATCCCCGTCACCAGGGCCGTGGCCGCGCCGCTGCCCAGCAGTGCGCACAAGATTGTGATGATCCCGTCCATATGTCCTTTCCTTTTCCTTCCTGTTTCGTGTTTCTGACCCCACGAACAGCATACCGCAGAAAGGTGGCCCGTGCCTCCGATAATTCGTTCATATTCATATTGCAAAACGAGGCGAAATGGGGTATGATGCGGTGCAATGATGTGGAAACGGTTTAAAGAAAAGTATATCGGGGATCGGGCGTTCTATCGGCTGGTGCTGACCATCGCCCTGCCGGTGATGATCCAAAACGGCATCACCAGCTTCGTGAACATGCTGGACAACCTGATGGTGGGCGGCATCGGCACGGAGCAGATGTCCGGCGTGGCCATCTGCAACCAGCTGATCTTCGTGTTCAATCTGTGCGTGTTCGGCGGTCTCAGCGGCGCGGGCATCTACGGGGCTCAGTTCCACGGCAAGCGGGATCTGGAGGGCGTGCAGAACGTGTTCCGGTTCAAGCTTTGGCTGGTGGGATTCCTGTCCATTTTGGGCGTGCTGGCCCTGCACTTCTTCGACGAGCCTCTCCTCTCCCTCTTCCTCCATCAGGGCAGCGAACAGGGGGACCTCCTGCTGACGCTCCAATGCGCCAAAGCGTATTTGGCCGTGGCGCTGATCGGCCTGCCGGTGTGGGCTTTGTCCCAATCCTATGCCCCCACCCTCCGGGAGACCGCCAGCACCACGCTGCCCATGGGCGCGGGCATCGCGGCCATGCTGGTGAACCTGGTGGGAAACTGGGTCCTGATCTACGGCCGTTTCGGCGCACCGCAGCTGGGCGTGGTGGGCGCAGCCTGGGCTACGGTCCTGTCCCGGATCGTGGAGCTCACGATCATCCTGGTATTCACCCATGTGAATGCAAAGGACCATCCCTTCGTGAAGGGATTGTACCGGACGCTGAAGGTGCCCCGGACGCTGACGGGGACCATCATCAAAAAGGGCATGCCCCTGCTGCTGAACGAAGCCCTCTGGTCCTCGGGTCAGACCACCCTGGTGCAGATCTACTCCACCAGAGGCCTCGCGGTGGTGGCGGGCATCAACATCTCCAACACCATCTCCATGCTGTTCAACATCGTGTTCATGTCCCTGGGTTCGTCCATCGGCATCGTGGTGGGGAACCTGCTGGGGGCCGGGGATATGGAGGAAGCCAAGCGCACCAACACCCGGCTCACCGCCTTCTCCGTCATGTGCTGCTTCGCCATCGGCGGGCTGCTGGCGGCCACCTCCGGGATCTTCCCCCTGCTCT
>JAZRUD010000168.1:0-2456 GCA_045652385.1 Clostridia bacterium | reverse complement strand
TAACGGCGACCGATAAAGGAGGAAGGGATATGAACACACAGGCGGCCCTGACGGAGGCGGTATATTACATCCTCCTGTCTCTGGTGACCCCCCGCCACGGGTACGGCATCATGCAGGAGGCGGAGCGCATGAGCTCCGGCCGGGTGAAGCTGGCGGCGGGGACCCTCTATGGGGCCATCAACGGCCTCTTGGGAAAGGGCTGGATCCGGGGCGTTCCCGGGGCGGAGGACAGCCGCCGCAAGGAGTATGTTCTGACGGACAAGGGCCGGGAGGCCCTGAACGGGGAGTTCGACAGGCTCAAAGAGCTGGTGGAGAACGGTGAGATCGTGCTGGGAGGAGAAGCGTGATGGAAGAGGAAAAGAAGGAACTGCAGCAGCCGGAGAAGCCCGAAGAAAAGAAGAAGGAGGCCGATTCGGGCATGGTCCTGGGCATGTGTCTCGACCCGGCCATGGGCCTGGCCATGGGCGTCGCCATAGGCGTCGCCACCAGGAATCTGGGGCTGTGGATGCCCATCGGCATGTGCCTGGGCATGTGCGTCGGCATGACGTTCGACAGCCAGAAGAAAAAGAAGGACGAACAGGACGACGGCGACGATCAGCCGCAGGAATAAAGCAGGAGGGCATACGAATGGAAACCAAGAAGGTCACCAGATGGTATTGGGTGTGGCAGTTCGAGGAGGAGGAGGCTTGGCTCAATTCCATGGCCGCGGAGGGCTGGGCTCTCTATCGGGTGGGCTTCGCCACCTACTATTTTGAAAAGACGGAGCCCGGCGAGTACATCATCCGCGAGGAGTTCCGCAAGCGGGATGTGGGCTACGAGTCGTTTTTGAAGGAAATAGGGGCGGAATACATCGGCCGGATGGCTATGTGGATATTTTTCCGCCGCAAAGCCGAGCTGGGCGAATTCGAGCTCAACAGCGATCTTGACTCCCGGATCCAGCACTTGAGCAACATCTGCCGGATGCTGCTGGCGCTCATGCTCCTGAACCTGGGCATCGGCCTTTTCAATCTGCGCGTGACCAGTCTGGGCGTTATAAACATCCTTTGCGCGGGCCTCTTGGCCTACTGCTACGGCCGCGTCCAGGGCAAGCGGGACGAGCTCATCCGGGAGCGGCAGCTGCACGAGTAGAGGAACGTATTGAAAGCTTCGTTCCTTTTCACTGAAAAGAAAAAGGCGCAGAAAAAAGGTTTACAAAAGCGCTCGGTCCATGTATAATACCTCCAAACGTGGATCGGGACAGGTAGCGGATGCCTCCCCCTTCAAGCGAGCCGCGGGCGGTGCAAGGCGGCAAGGGGCGCATGGCGTGAGATCACCCGGGAGCGGGGACGTGAACAAGAGTAGCGGCCTCCGGCGGCCCTCCGTTACAGGGGCATACGAGCGGCACGGCTTTTTGAGCCATGCAAGGCGGGTGGTACCGCGGAAGATCAGGTCTTTCGCCCCGTTTGATACGGGGACGGAAGACTTTTTATTTTCAAAAAATCATTGGAGGAGAGTATGTACGACAAGGTATCGACGGATCTGAAGTTTGTGGATCGGGAGAAGGCGGTCCTGGCCTTCTGGAAGGAAAACCATGTGTTCGAGAAGAGCGTGGAGCTCAGGAAGGGCGCGCCCGCCTACACGGTGTTCGACGGCCCGCCCACGGCCAACGGCAAGCCCCACATCGGCCACGTGCTGACCCGGAGCATCAAGGACATCATCCCCCGCTACCGGACCATGAAGGGCTACGACGTGCTGAGGAAAGCCGGCTGGGACACCCACGGCCTGCCCGTGGGGCTGGAGGTGGAGAAGCAGCTGGGTCTGGACGGCAAGGAGCAGATCGAAAAATACGGGGTGGGGCCCTTCATCGAGGGCTGCAAGAAGTCCGTGTGGAAATACTCCGCCGAGTGGGCGGACATGTCCGACCGGGTGGGCTACTGGATGGACATGGACGATCCCTACGTGACCTATCACGACGACTACATCGAGTCCGAGTGGTGGGCGTTGAAGACCATCTACGACAGGGGGCTCCTCTATAAGGGCTACAAGATCGTGCCCTACTGCCCCCGCTGCGGCACGGCCCTCTCCTCCCACGAGGTGGCCCAGGGCTACAAGGACGTGAAGGAGACCTCCGCCGTGGCGAAATTCTATCTGAAGGACGGCAGCGGCACCTGCATCCTGGCGTGGACCACCACCCCCTGGACGCTGCCCAGCAACGTGGCGCTGTGCGTCAACGCCAACGAAGTGTACGTGAAGGCCTGCCGGGAGGACGGCGTGTTCATCCTGGCCGAAGCGCTGGTGAAGAACGTGCTGGGCGAGGACGTGGAGATCATGGAGCGGTTCTCCGGCGCGGATCTGGTCGGCACGGAATACGAGCCCCTCTTCGACATGAGCGCCGGCTTCAACGGCAAAAAGGGCTACCGGGTGGTGGCGGACAACTACGTTACCCTGGACGAGGGCACCGGCGTGGTGCACATCGC
>JAZRUD010000167.1:0-4074 GCA_045652385.1 Clostridia bacterium | reverse complement strand
CCCTGACGCTGGACGGTCAGACCAGCGCGGTCATCGGCAAATAACGGAAGTCTGCACCCTTTCCTGAAAGAAAGGACACCCCAAAGAACTGTATGAAAAGGGAGATGCCCGCGGCACCTCCCTTTACTGTTCCTGCATTTCTCTTTTTGCGCTCCTTATCTCACCGCCCGGATGGAATCGTAGACCTTCTTGAGGTCGGAAGCGTGCCTGGTCTGGTCGCCCACCCAGACGAACAGGATCATCTTGTCCCCCCGAAGGAAGATATGGCCCACGAAATCGTAGGTCTCCCCGGCCTGGGTGATGTCGGAGGCCCCCTTGTAGCAGGTGAGCCCGTTGATCTTGGTCTTCTGGACGGTCACGGGGGACAGCTTGAAGCCGGTCATGCCGCTGCCGGTCAGGGCCCCCTCCACCATGGCGGTGACGGACTCCTTGGAGGAGAACATGAGGGCGATGTCCAGCTTGGTCTCCGTGAGGTTCATGTCGTTTTCCGTTTCCTGATACAGGAAATAGGTGTGCTGGGTGTCGTCGGCGTCCGGGTAGAAATAGACCCCGTTGGATATGCGCGCCTTGAGCCAGCTGCCCGGCACGGTGAACTGAAAATAGGTGCCGGTGTAGGTCTGGTCGGGGATCGTCGTAGGCCGGGGCGTGGCCGTGGGCCGGGCCGTAGCCGTGGGCGCAGCGGTGGGCTTCGCCGTGTCCCCGGCTTTGGGCGCAGCCGTGGCCTTCGGCGCGGGCGTGGCCGGCTCCGGCGTGGCGGGGGGCAGCGTCGCCTCCTTCGGCGGCTCCGGCGCAGGCTCCGCCGTGGGCGCAGCGGTGGGGGCCGGGGTCTCCTGCCTAACAGGCGCGGCCGGCGCTTCCGTGGCCTTCGGGATCACGGACGTGCCTACGGGCACGGACACGCAGCCCGTCAGCAGCGCTATGCAAAGAACGATGATCGTCAGTTTTTTCATGGTCTCCCTCATTCCTTCCCGGGGGTCTCAGGGCCGAACACCGCTTCGAAATCCGCCCGGGCGTGGTCGTTCACCAGGGCGCAGAACCGGTCGTACTTCTCGAGGAACGCTTTTCCCTCCGCCGTCAGCGACGCGCCGCCGCCCTCCCTGCCGCCGGTGGTGGTGTTGAGCAGAGGGAACCCCAGCTCCTTTTCCGCCCGGCGGATGATGGTCCAGGCCTTAGAGTAGGCCATGCCCATGGAAGCCGTGGCCCGGCGGATGGAGCGGTATTCCTCCACCCGATGGAGGAGCGTGGCGATGCCCGGCCCGAAAAACTTCTCCTCCCCCACGATCCGGGGCGAGACGACGAAGCGGATATCGTTCATAGGGACACACCTCCAAGTATATATAAGTATACCGCAAAAGGGCAAATCAGGCAAGACTATGTCCCGTTGACGGAAAAAACAGGCCTATGGTATACTAAAAAAGGAGGTGAGCTCATGCTCTTTTGGATCTTCATGACCGCCATGGCGGCGCTGACCCCGCTAACCATGGTGCTCCTTGGGGCCAGGTTCGAGAAGAAGCCGCCCAAGCGCAACAGCATCATTGGCTACAAGACCGCCATGTCCAGCAAGAACGACGACACATGGGACTTCGCCCAACGGTTTATCGGCCGACTCTGGCGCATATGGGGCCTGGTGACCCTGTTCATATCGCTCCTCGTGATGCTCCTGGTGCTGAACCGGGACATGCCGACCATAGGCTATGGGGCCCTGATCCTCATCTGCGTCCAATTGTTCCCCCTCATCGGCTGCGTCTTCCCCACGGAGCGGGCCCTCAAACGCACATTCGACCGGTTCGGACAGCGGATCGAATGAAACTCTCTGTTCCCTTTTCATTAAATGAGATCACCAAAAACACAAATGGGAAGCATGGCTCACGCTGTACTTCCCATTGTTTTTTGATTTCTCTTTTTCCGCCGTTTTTTCTCTTTTTCGAAAGAGAAAAAGCGGCAAAAGAACTTCGATTTTACTTCGCCTTGCTGGCGATCTCCCTGAGGAGCAGGGCTTCGAAGTCGTCCATGGACATGGCGCCCAGGTCCCCCTTGCCCCGGGCCCGGACGGCCACGGTCTGTTCCTCGGCTTCCTTGTCGCCGATGATGAGCATGTAGGGGATCTTCTGCATCTGGGCTTCCCGGATCTTGAAGCCGATCTTCTCGTTCCGCTCGTCCACCTCCACCCGCACGCCGAGACCGTCCAGCCGGTCGGCCAGGGCCCGGGAGTAGTCGAGGGCCCGGTCCGTGATGGGCAGCACCTTCACCTGGGTGGGCATCATCCAGGTGGGCAGCGCGCCCGCGTACTCTTCGAGGAGGTACGCCAGCGTCCGCTCGTAGCAGCCCAGGCTGGTCCGATGGATGATGTAGGGCAGGGCCTTTTCGCCGTTCTCGTCGATGTAGTACATGCCGAAGCGCCTGGCGAGGAGCATGTCGATCTGGATGGTGACCAGGGTGTCCTCCTTGCCGTATACGTTCCGATACTGGATGTCCAGCTTGGGCCCGTAGAAGGCGGCCTCGTCGATGCCGATCTCGTACTTCACGCCCAGATGATCGAGGATGCGGCCCATGGCGCCCTGCGCGGCGTCCCACTGCTCCGCCGTGCCCTCGTACTTGTTCTTGGGGTTGGCGGGGTCCCACTGGGAGAAGCGGAAGGTGCATTTGTCCCACAGGCCCACCGTGCCCAGGAAATACTTGGAAAGCTCCACGCAATCCCGGAACTCCTCCTCCAGCTGGTCCGGACGGACCACCAGATGGCCTTCGGAGATGGTGAACTGGCGGACGCGGATGAGGCCGTGCATCTCGCCGGAATCCTCGTTGCGGAACAGGGTGGACGTTTCACCCAGGCGCATGGGCAGATCCCGATAACTCCGCTGCCGGTTCAGGTACACCTGATACTGGAAGGGGCAGGTCATGGGCCGAAGGGCGAAGCACTCCTTGCTCTCGTCGTCCGGGTCCCCCATGATGAACATGCCGTCCCGGTAGTGGTCCCAATGGCCGGAGATCTTATAGAGCTCCCGCTTGGCGAAATAGGGCGTCTTGGTGAGCAGATACCCGTGCTTCTGCTCCGTGTCCTCCACCCAGCGCTGCATGAGCTGGATCACCCGGGCGCCCTTGGGGAGCAGGATGGGCAGCCCCTGGCCGATGACGTCCACGGTCGTGAAATACTCCATCTCCCGGCCGGTCTTGTTGTGGTCCCGCTTCTTCGCTTCCTCGAGGCGCGTGATATAGGCCGTCAGCTCGTCCTTCTTCTCGAAGGCCGTGCCGTAGATCCGCTGGAGCATCTTGTTCTTCTCGCTGCCCCGCCAGTAGGCGCCGGCCACGCTGAGGAGCTTGATGTTCTTCACCCGGGCCGTGCTGCCCACGTGGGTGCCGGCGCACAGGTCCACGAACTCGCCCTGCTTGTAGAAGCTGATGACGGCGTCCTCAGGGAGGTCCCGGATCAGCTCCACCTTGTAGGGTTCGCCCTTCTTCTCCATGAAGGCGATGGCCTCCGCCCGGGGCAGCTCGAACCGCTCCAGCTTCAGATTCTCCCGCTGGATCTGCTCCATGGCCTTCTCGATCTTCTTGAAGTCGTCGGGGGAGAAGTTGAAGGGGGCGTCGAAGTCGTAGTAGAACCCGTCCTTGGTGGCGGGACCGATGGCCAGCTTCACCTCGGGCCAGAGGCGCTTGACGGCCTGGGCCAGGATGTGGGAGGCCGTGTGCCGGTAGGTCCAGCGGCCGTCGGCGTCCTCGAAGGTGAGGAGCCTGAGGCTGCAGTCCTGTTCGATGGGCCGGAAGGCGTCGGCGCGGACGCCGTCGATCTCGCAGCAGACGACGGACTTCTTCAGCTCCTGGCTGAGGGACGCGGCGATGTCCAGGGCGCTCGTCCCGTTCTCGTATTCCCGCTTCGATCCGTCAGGGAATGTGATGATCATGGTTCTTTCCTCTCTTTCTTCATATAAACTAAAAGCCCCAATGCTGACATGCAGCACTGGGGCGCTTGGTTGCGCGGTTCCACCCGGTCTTTTCACTCTTCCCCGGCGATATGGGGCCGGACCCCTCCGGGTCGCCGGGCGGTCTTCGCCTCCTGTCCTCCGCGCGCCTTGCAGC
>JAZRUD010000166.1:0-2938 GCA_045652385.1 Clostridia bacterium | reverse complement strand
GGCTTCGTTCCCCACTTCTTGTAGGCCACGATCATCTTGCCGAACTGGGTGCCCCAGTCCCCCAGGTGATTGACGCCCACGGGGTCGTAGCCGAGGTGCCGATAGACGCGGTACAGGGCGTTGCCGATGGCCGTGGTGGGCAGATGGTGGAAGCCGAAGGGCTTGGCGATGTTGATGGAGGAATAGTCCAGCACCACGTGGCGGCCCTTGCCTTCGTCGGATCCGCCGTATGCTTTGCCTGCGTCCAGGACGCGGGACAGCACGTTCTGGGCCTGCTGTCCCTTCTCGACGAAGAAGTTTAGGTACGGCCCCACGGCCTCCGCCTTCTCGATGCCGGCGGGCAGGACGATCCGCTCCTTCAGCTCCGCGGCGATGGCGTTGGGGGCCTTCCTGAGGACGCGGGAGAGCTTGAAACAGGGAAAAGCGACGTCCCCCATGCTGGGGTTCTTGGGCGTTTCCAGCAGCCCCTCCAGCTCCTCCAGGGGCAGGTCCACCAGTTCTTGGAGGGCGGCGGCCACAGCGTTCGTATAGTTCATAGGGTTCTCCTTCCTATGGCGCACAGATTCATAACTTCAACAGTATAGCAGATATTTTCCCAAAAGAAAACAGAGGATCGTAAAAATCCTCTGCAATTCTTTTATAATACAGCGGTTACTCCTCGTGTATCTCTACGGACAGATATTTGTTCCGCTTGGCAGCGTCCCGAAACACCCGAAGGAAATGCTGCCCGCAGGGGCCGGCCGTGCCGGTGAGGACCAGGCGGGTGGGCTCGCTGATATCCGTCAGACAGTCGTGGAGGGCGTCCAGATTCCGGCCGAACCAGGCGGGGAAGGAAAGCTCCGCCTGAAGATAGTCGTAGACGGCGTCGGCGGAATTCAACCGTTCAAAATCGCATAAGATCAGCATGATTTATTCCTCCCCGTAGAGTAAGGTGAAGCTTTCGTAGTGGTCGTCGGTATAGTAGACGAGGCCGTCGTTGGAATAGATGATGCGCTTGGCGCCCCGGGAGCGCTTGCCCACGGTGTCGATGTCGCATTCGTAGTAGCTGCGGCCCTTCTTCTTGGGCAGCAGGCCTTCGTAGTTGCCGAAATAATCCCCGCCGATGGCCGCGCCGGTGCGGTAATTCTCCACCTCGCCGCTGTCCCAGCCCAGTTTCTGGGCCTCCTTCTTGGTGATGAAGTGGGGCGGCAGCTCCCCGTAGAGGTGCAGATACAGGGCCACCCGGTCCCTGTCGTCGTAGTCCTCGCCGTAGATCACCGGGCTCTCGGTGGCCTTGGCTGTGGGCGCGATCGCGGGCTTTGCCGGGTCCGCGGGCGCCGGGGTGATCGCCTTAGGCGCGTCCGTCAGCAGGACGAGGCTGTCGTCCATGGGCGCTTCCGTGGGCGCGGCCGTGGCCGGGGGGGCCGTCAGCTGGACGAACTCCATTTGGGTCGGGCGAGGCGCGCAGCCAACCAGGAGCAACAGTATGAGCGTCAGGGACAAAACCTTTTTCATGTCCCCAGTATACACCCCGGGACCCCATTGTGCAACGGGCAGAATGGGAGTATACTAAAGGACAGGAATAAAAAGGAAAGGGGGGACGACCGTGAGGAAGGCGGCCATTGGGATGCTGGCGGCGCTGCTGTTTCTGTCCCTGTTCACGGGCTGTATGAAGCAGACAGATCAGGTGACCCGCACGGACTATCTGCTGGACACAGTGGTCACCCTGACCCTCTATGGGGCGAAGGAAGCCGACCTGGACGCGGCCTTCGCCGAGATACGGCGGTTGAACGGCCTGCTGGACGCCTATGATCCGTTCAGCGATCTGGGCTGGCTGCAGGCGGCCGCAGGGATCAAGCCCGTGGCCGTTTCTTCTGAGACCATGGAGCTGCTCCTCTTCGCCAGGGAGATGTACGACAAGACGGCCGGGTATCTCGACGTGACCGTGGGTCCCCTCATCGACCTGTGGGACGTCCGAAACGGAGGGCATTACCCAACGGACGGTGAGCTCTCCGCCGCGATGGGCCTGCTGGGCATGGACGATCTTGTTTTGAATGAGGCCGACGGCACGGCCTATCTCGTGCGCCCCGGCATGCGGCTGGATTTGGGGGCGCTCGCCAAGGGATATATCGCGGACCGGGTCAAAGCCCTCCTTTTGGAGCGCGGGGTGAAGAGCGGGGTCATCGACCTGGGCCGGAACATCCTGCTGATCGGGGAGAAGCCGGGCGGCGAAGCCTTTTCCATCGGCGTTCAAAGCCCCACGTCTTCCGGCGAGCTGCTGCAGGTCCTGTCCCTGCGGGACAGGAGCCTGGTCACCTCCGGCACCTACGAGCGCTTTTTCGAGCGGGAGGGCAAGCGCTATCACCACGTTCTGGACCCGTTCACGGGCTTCCCCGCTGACACCGACCTTTCCGCCGTCACCATTCTCTCCGACAGCTCCCTCTGGGGCGACGCCCTGTCCACAGCCTGTCTGCTGCTGGGCGTGGAGGACGGCCTGAAACTCATCGACGCCATCCCCGAAGCCGAAGCCCTCTTCGTCCGCACCGACGGCACGGTGGTCGCTTCCTCCGGTTTCCCCAAACAATAAGAAGAAGGCCGGGCAAGCCGCGGCCTTTGGAACGATATAAATAAGGGAGGGGTTCGCCCCTCCCTCGTTTTATCCCAGCAGCGGTCTTTGGACGCTGACGATCTCCCCGTCCTGAATATACACCCGGGGCACCCGGGGCGTGATGAGGCAGGTCACCTCGTAGCCGATGGTGCCGATCTGGTCCGCCACGTCGTCCGCCGTGATCTCGTCCTTCCCGTCCCGACCGAAGATGGTGACCGCGTCATCCAGCCGGACGTCCGGCACATGGGTCACATCGATCATGAACTGGTCCATGCACACCCGGCCGATGATGGGGCAGCGAACGCCCCGGACCAGCACCTGACCCTTGTTGCTGAGGAGCCGGTTCACCCC
>JAZRUD010000165.1:0-1988 GCA_045652385.1 Clostridia bacterium | reverse complement strand
TTGCCCACGTTGGGGTTGCCGCACAGGCCGACGACGGGGATCATGCTTCCTCCACGGCCACCGCGGCCGCGTCCTTCTGCCTGAGGGCGATGACCGTGTCGCACACGAGATAGGCCCGGGGGTCCCCCAGCGGGGCCGCGTACAGGGGCGTGATCGGGCTGTCGGGCACGAACCCCAGATCCAGAAGGCGTCCCCTCAGGGGCTCCTCGGCGGACAGGGAGCGGACCAGGGCGGTTTTCCCCAGGGGCAGGCGGGAGAGAGGGATCATAGGCGGCCTCCTGAAAAAATAGTATTGGTATACTATGGCGGGGGGCGGAGAATTGTTCGCCCCCCGGGATCTCCCACCCTCCGGACGGCTCCGGGAATCGTGAAAAAACCTTGCGCCGACGTCCCCTTCCGTGCTATACTTTTCATATCAATGCGGGGAGGGTACGGTTCATGGAACTGCTGACGACCATCACCACCAACATCGCCCACGCGGGCATCGACCTGCTGGAGCTCGCCGCCATGGGCATCCTGCTTTTCGGCAGCGTCAAGGCCATCTGGATGCTGATCCGCCACAGGCCGCACGTCACTTTGGCGCTGACCCGGTACATGAACATCGCCCTCATCATCATGCTCTGCGCGGAGATCATCCGCCTGGTGCTGGTCCGCACGCCCCTGGAACTGGCCATCGTGGCGGGCATGGTGGTGCTCCACGGCGCCATCTCCTTCCTCATTTCCTGGGAGGTGGATCGGGAGCATTCCCACGATAAGGACCGGGGCAAGAGCGAACAGTCCGATCAGGAGGACGTGCTGCTGTAAGCGGCGCGTCCTTTCCCATATCCCACGATAAAAACAGCATACAAAGGAGAACGGATCATGGCAAAGCACCGCACGTACACGGAAAATGACCTGCGCTATCTGAAGATGCTCTCCCGCATGTTCCCTACCGTCCGCGCCGCGGCCACGGAGATCATCAACCTGAACGCCATCAAGAACCTGCCCAAGGGCTGTGAACACTTCATTTCCGACGTCCACGGCGAGCACGAGGCCTTTCTGCACATCCTCAACTCCTGCTCCGGCGTGATCCGGGAGCGGCTGGACGAGCTCTTCGCCAATTCCGTCCCCCGGGAGGAGCTGAACCAGCTGGCCACCCTGGTCTATTATCCCCGGGAGAAGCTGGAGCTGATCTCGCCCCGGATCGCGGATCTGGAGGAGTGGTATCGGATCACCATCCATCGGCTGGTCCTCCTGGCGCGGGCCACCAGCGAGCGGTACACCCGGTCCAAGGTCCGCAAGAACCTGCCCCCGGAGTTCGCCTACATCCTGGAGGAGCTCCTCTATACCCACGGGGAGGACCTGGACAAGAAGGACTACTTCGAGAACATCATCTCCACCGTCATTCAGGTGGGTCAGGCTCCGGGGCTCATCGAGGCCCTCTCCGCCCTCATCAAGTGGGCGGCCGTGGACCGGCTCCATCTGGTGGGCGACATCTTCGACCGGGGCCCCCGGGCGGACATCATCCTGGATTCCCTCCTGAAGCACCACAGCGTGGACATCCAATGGGGCAACCACGACATCCTCTGGATGGGCGCGGCTTCCGGCTCCCGGACGCTGGTGGCCACCGTGGTGTCCAACTCCATCCACTACAACAACCTGGAAGTGGTGGAGACGGGCTACGGCATCTCCCTTCGGCCCCTCAGCGTGTTCGCCAACGAGGTGTACAAGAACGCCGACGTGAGCCGCTTCGCCGTGAAGCTCATGGGGGAGGAGGCCCTGGGCGTGTCCGAGAAGGACAAGCTCCTTTCCGCCCGGATGCACAAGGCCATCACCGTGATCCTCTTCAAGCTGGAGGGCCAGAAGATCCTGCGGCACCCGGAGTACGGCATGGAGGATCGGCTGCTCCTCGACAAGATCGACTACGAGAACAGGTGCGTCACCATCAACGGCGTCACCTGGCCCCTGGAGGACGTGGACTTCCCCACCGTGGACCCCAAGGACCCCTA
>JAZRUD010000164.1:0-14015 GCA_045652385.1 Clostridia bacterium | reverse complement strand
CGGCGAGGGGCCGCACCGGGATCGTCGTGGCCCCGGCGGCCTGGGGTTCGCCTCAGTGAAAAGAGCGTCCGGCCCATCCTGCGGGCGCGGAACGGGAGAGAACATATATATAAGGGAGGTGACCGGTATGAACATCGAACTTAGACCCGTCGACGACAGCAATCGGGAGGCCGTGCTGGCCCTGTCCGTCCGGGAGGACCAGCCCTTCGTGGCGCCCAACGACGTTTCCCTGCGGCAGGCCGCCGAAATGAATGCGAAGCACCCCGGCGTGGCCCGGCCCTTCGCAATCTACGCGGACGGGAAGCTGGTGGGCTTCTGCATGTTCGCCTTCGGCCCGGAGGAGGACGAAGACGACCGCTACTGGCTCTGGCGGTTCATGATCGACAAAACCGAGCAGGACAAGGGCTGCGGCCAGGCGGCGCTCAGCGAGATCGTCCGGTATTTCAAGGAAAACGGCGCGGACCGGCTCTTTCTTTCCACCGAACCGGAGAACGAGCGGGGTCTGCACATCTATCACAAGGCGGGCTTTCGGGAGACCGGCGTCATTGAGGGTGACGAGGCCGTTCTGATGCGGATGCTGAAGGGGCCGAACAGGACGATCAAAAGGTTCTACGGCGTGGACGTGGATAAAGCCATGCGGATCCGGGGCAGGAAGGGCTACGGCGTGAGCATCGCTGTTTGCGACAGCGACGGGGATTTCAACACCTACTGCGCCGGCAGCGGCCGCTACGGCGAAGACTGCCCGGTGAACCCGGACATGCTCTTCCAGGCGGGCTCCGTCAGTAAGCCCATGTTCGCCCTGACCCTCCTCCGCTATGCGGACAGGGGGAAGATCGACCTCGACGGGGACATCTCAGCCGTGGTGCCGGAATTCGTGAAGAAGGGGCCACTTTCCTTCCCCGCCCTCCTTTCCCACACGGCGGGCTACAACGTCCACGGCTTCCCGGGCTATCCGGCCGCACACGAGCCCCTCAGCTTGGAGGACGTGCTCTCGGGCAAGGGCAACACCCCCCGGATCCGGCGCATCCGGCCCTACGGAAAGCAGCACATGTATTCGGGCGGCGGCATCACCCTGGCCCAGCTGGCCTTTGAGCGCATCACCGGGACGACCCTGCGGGACGCTTTCCAAAAGGAGGTGGCGGAGCCCCTGGGCCTCAGGCGCACCGGCTTTTTCCAGCCCCTGGACGAGGAGCTGGTGGGGAACGCGGCCTTCGGCTGGCGGCTGGCCCAGAAGGAGGACCCGGCCCACGGGTACCACTATTACCCCGAGCATGCGGCGGCGGGCCTTTGGTCCACGCCCACGGAGCTGGTCAGGATCGGCCTTGCCCTTTCCGAGAGCTATCGCAAGGGCGGTATTCTCAAAAAGAAGACGGCCCGGCGCATGATGACGCCGATCATGGACGACTACGGCCTATGCCTCGACGTCTGGGAATCGAAGGCGCGCCAGGACAGCGTGGCCGGCCACACAGGAGCAAACTGGGGCTTTTTGACCAGCTGGACCTTCTCCCGCAAGAAGGACGTTTGCGTCGCCGTGATGTACAACAACGTCACGGAGGCAGCCGACGAAGGGATGGAAAACATCGCCTGCGAGATCTATAAAAACGCCAAGGAATAAAGGAAAGCATGATTTACGAACTGAAGGACAGATCGAAGGCCAGGCACCTGTTCGCTGGCATGGAGGATTCCATGATCGCCTCCTGTCTGCAGGGGATGATGGACAGCAGGATATACGTGACCGATCCTGAGCACCCCAGATCCGCCATGGGGCATCTCGCTGACTTCGTCTTCTTCGCCGGAGAGCCGGACCGGGAGCTGGTGGAGGGGAAGCCCAAGGGATTCGCGGTCCTGGTGCCGCCCACCGAAGCATGGGCCAGGCTCATCGAGGAATGCTTCCCCGGGGCGGGCCGGTGGACCCGCTACGCCATCAAAAAGGATACGAAATTCGACCGGGCGAAGCTCGAAAAGCTGGCATCGTCCCTGCCGGAAGGATACGAGATCCGGCGTGTCGACGGCGATCTCTACGACAAATGCCTGGCGGAACCCCTGTTCACGGACGGCGTGTGCCACTTCGGGTCCAGGGAATCGTATCTCGAACAGGGCCGGGGCTTCGTCGTTTTGAAGGACGGGGAAATAGTCTCCATGGCCTCCTCCTACACCGTGTACCGGGAGGGCATCGAGATCGAGATCGACACCGTCGAGGCGGAGCGAAGGAAAGGCCTGGCGACGGCCGTGGGGGCCGCGCTGATCCTCTCCTGCCTCCGGGACGGCCTCTATCCCAGCTGGGACGCGGCCAACATGGATTCGGTGCGCCTGGCCGAAAAGCTGGGCTACGAGTTCAGCCGCGAATACGGCTGCTACGGCATCGAGGCAACGAAAACCGCGACGAATCAGGAGGAGTATATGGATAAGAAAACGATGATGGAAAACCTGGCCCGGGCGCTGCAGGAGAAGGACGGTTTCAACGGAGCGTGGCTCTACGCCGAAAAGGGCGAGATCGTCAGCAAGGGCGTTTCGGGCTTCCGGGACCCGGAGGATAAGCTGCCCATCACGGAGGACACGATCTTCCAGCTGGCTTCCGTCAGCAAGCAGTTCACGGCCGCGGCGGTGATGCTGACGGTGCGGCAGGGATTGCTGAGCCTGGATGACAGGATCATAACGTACTTTCCGGAGCTGACGGCCTATGAGGGCGTGACGGTGCGGCATCTCCTGAACCACACCAGCGGCATCCCCGATTACTTCGACGACGCCGATTGGTTCATCAAAATCTGGCAGGAGGAGAAGCGGGTCCCGGGCAACGACGAGATTCTGCGCTTCCTCCGGGAGACCAAGGCGAAGCCCTACTTCGCCCCGGGGGAGGGCTTGCGATACTCCAACACCGGCTACAACCTGCTGGCCCTGCTGGTGGAACGGCTCTCCGGCGTTCCCTATGAAGCATTCCTGCAGCGAAACATCTTCGAGCCCGCCGGCATGACCGCCACCCGCTGCTGCCATATCCGCCGGGACGGGGTCCCCTTCGAGAACTATGCCCGGGCGTCGGTGTTCGAGAACGGCCGATGGGTGGCGGACGTGGATTCCGAGGAGGACGGCGACGTGGTGGCCTTCGACGGGCTCAACGGCGACGACTACGTGTACACCGACATCTTCGACATGCTCAAATGGGACCGGGCCCTGCGGGAGGGCAAGGTGCTCACGCCCAAGGAGCAGCAGCTCATGTATACCCCCGGCAAGCTCAACAACGGCGAGGACGCCGTGTACGACGAGGAGGACGGCTTGGGCTACGGCCTGGGCTGGGCCGTGGGGCACGAGGCGGAGCTTGGGCTCGTCGTCAGCCACAGCGGCGGCATGCCGGGCGTCGCCACCTGGTTCGAGCGCTTTCTCGACGCGGACAGGACCCTGGTGATCCTCTGCAACCGGGACTACCGGGATGTGAGAGCGTATCTGGGCTACTGGAACGGCATGGAAGCGATTGCCCGGGACAAGGCGCCGGAGCCCGTCGTCTCCATCGAGGACGTCGCCGTCAAGGACCCCGATAAGTCCAAGTGGGATAGCTTCTGCGGCAAATACGAGCATCCCGAAGACGCTGATCTCATCCTCGACGAGGTCTATCTGAAGGACGGCGACCTCTGGGCCAAGGCCGTCGACGACGACGGCGACCCGCTGGAATTCCGGCTCTATCCCCTCGGGGAGAACGAGTTCGGCCGCAAGGGCGGCATGCTCAAAGTGACCTTCGGCGAAGGCTGCTACACGGTGGACGGCATGACCTGCAAAAAGCTGTAAACGGAAGGAAAACATAGGCCCGCTGCGATTGACAATCGCCCCAAGGGGTGATAGGGTATCCCAAACGAAAGGACGCGGCCCGGTCGGGCCGCACAGGAGGCAACGAATATGAAACACACGATCACAGGCAAAGCCTTCGCCGCGCTGCTCGCGGGGCTGATGCTGCTGGCGCTGCTGGGCGGGGCTCCGGCCAAGGCGGCCGCCACCACCGAACAGCCCGCGGGGACCCCGGCCCCCGGCGGTCCCGTTTTGGAGGTGAAGGACGTGAACGAGCTCATCTCCGTCATCGGTCCCAACGTGACGCTGAACCTGGCGGCGGGGGAATACGATCTGGCGTCTGCCGCCAGCTACGGCGCGTTCACGGGCAACCCCTACTGCCATTGGGAGGAGGTCGCGGAGGACGGGTATGAACTGCAGATCGTGGACGCCGACGGGTTGATCATCCGGGGCGCGGGCATGGACGAAACCGTGATCCTGGGGAAGGATCGCTACGCCAGCATCCTCTCCTTCTCGGGCTGCCAGGGCCTGACCGTGGCCGGGCTCACCGCGGGCCACAGCCCCATGCCGGGCTTCTGCGCCGGCGGCGTGCTGTATCTGCAGAACTGCGGCGACGTGAAGGTGGAGGGCTGCGGCCTCTTCGGCTGCGGCACCGTGGGCGTCTGGGCCTCGGGCTGCCGGGGGCTGACGGTCCTCTCGAGCCGGATCTACGAGTGCAGCGACAGCGCCGTGAACGTGGACGGCTGCCGGGACGTGACGGTCCAGGACTGCGAGATCGACCACAACAGCTGGCGGAACGAGGAGACCATCGCTTCCAGCCTGTTCCATTCCTATGACGGGGACGGTTTCGTGGTGTCGGGCTGCCGCATCCACGACAACACCGCCAACGCCCTGTTCACCAGCACCAACACCGGCCGCGCCGCGTTCCTGTCCAACCGGGTGGAATACAACACCCTGTACAGCGCCTTCGCCCTCTACGGCGTCTCCGCCATGGTGGACGGCTGCGCGTTCCACCGGAACGATATCTACAATTGGTATCCCGAAGCCTATGACGAGCCCACCCTCTATGCCCAGAACAGCGAGGGGGAGGGCCTGGAGCCCGAAGATTTGGCGGCCATGGAGATCCGGCCCGTCCAGTGGAACGAGGAGGAGGGGGACCTGTCGTTGCAGGAGCCCACGGAGGTGGAACCGGGCGGCAGGATCGCCGTGACCACGGTGGACGAGTTTTTGGCCGCCATCGGCCCCGACCGGACCATCGTGCTCCGGGGGGAGACCTTCTCCCTGGCGGACGCCGTGAACTACGGCGAGGGGATGGGCCGCTACTACCGCTGGGAGGAATGCTACGACGGGCCCCAGCTGGTGATCACGGGGGCGACGAACCTGACGATCAGCGGCGAGGGGACGGATTGGCCGGTCACCACACTGACGGCGACCCCCCGCTATGCCGACGTGATCGCCTTCAGGGGCTGCGACAACGTGACCGTTTCGGGTCTGACGCTGGGCCATACCGACGGCAGCAGCGAATGCTCCGGCGCCGTGCTGAATTTTGAGAACTGCATGGGCATCGCCGTGGACCGCTGCCGGCTCTACGGCTGCGGCACCATGGGCATCAACGCCTCCTACGCCCGGGATCTGAAGGTGACGGACACGGAGATCTACGACTGCTCCATCAGCGGCGCGGTGCTCTACGGCGTCCGCGGCGCAGCCTTCCGGGATTGCCGGGTCCACGACGTGCCCAGCCCCATGCTGTGCTTCTACGACTGCAGCGAGGTCACCTGGAACGGGCAGGCCGTCCCGGACGCCCACTGCGACATGGGTCCGGAGGGCGAGCTGGTGCCGGCGGCGATCGGGTAAACAATCAAAAAAGCTCCCTGCGGGGAGCTTTTTTCTTTTATATCGGCTTATTCCATCTTGGGCGTGGGCTGCTTCCTGAGGTACAAACAGTAGATTGCGGCCACGACAACGGTGGCGATGACGTAGGCCCAATGGGCGATCTCGCTGTCCCGGGAGAAGACGCTGAAGGCGTCGATGAGGCTGTGGATCAGGATGCAGGGCAGCAGGCTCCCGCCCTTAAGATAGGCGAGGGTGAAGAGGAAGCCCCAGGCCACGGCGAAAAGGATCTGGATCAGTGTCTGCGCGGTGGCGTGGCCCGTCAGCAGGTTCACGATGTGGCCCATGCCGAAGGTGATCGCGGACACCAGGACGGCCACGGTCAGACTGCCGTTTTTCTTCATGCCGTTGAACAGGAAACCACGGAAGATGATCTCCTCCGCCACGCCTACGAGCAGGAAGGACAGGACCGCCATGACCCCGTTGATCCCGGCGTAGCGAAGGCCCACGCCGCCCCACAGGTTCCCTGTGGCCAGGACCCACATAGGCAGGAGCCACAGGAGCTTCTTCCCGTTCTGGAGCCAGCGGGTCAGGCCCAGCTCCTTCTCGATCCCCAGGAAGCGGATCGCCGCCGACAGGGCCATGGAGATGGCC
The DNA here is from genome assembly GCA_045652385.1 of Clostridia bacterium. Taxonomy (GTDB): domain Bacteria; phylum Bacillota; class Clostridia; order Christensenellales; family CAG-138; genus RUG472. Next base: position 7,757 of record JAZRUD010000164.1, on the reverse strand, counting down.
GTCAGTCCCAGAAGCATCTGGACGCTGTCGTCCCCGAAGCGGCCCCGCAGGGGCGCGATCAGCACCACGTAGATCACGATCCACAGGACGGCGAACAGGACCGGTTTGTTCTCATAGAATTTACGCATGTTCTTCTCCTTTCAGGGACGCCAGAGCTCCGTAGAAGACGGTCTCCAGCGTCTCGGCGCATTGGGTTTCGTCATAGGCCATGGCGTTGTGGCAGAGGAGGCTGGCCAGGCCGTGGACCACGGCGAAGAAGGCCAGGAACACCTTTTCGGCCGCCGCCCGCTCGCACCCCAGGCCCTCGGCCAGGATGTCCACCAGCGGGGAGGTCCCCGGCCCCTCTATAAGGCTCTTCAGATCCATGCCCCGGAACTGGTCGCTCTCGAACAGGAGCCGAAAGAGGTGCCTCTCCTCGTGGCCGAAGCGCACGTAGTTGAGGCCCAGCTCCAAAAGGGCGTCAGGTCCTTCGCCCTGCTTCGGCAGGATATACGCCGTATGGAATTCGTCGGCCCTCTCATAGACGGCGGCCGCCAGCTCCTCCATGGCGGCGAAGTTGTAGAGGATGGGCTGGGTGGAGCAGCTGAGGCGTTTGGCCAGGGCGCGGACGTTCAGCGCCGCCTGTCCCTCGGTACGGACCAGATCGAACGCGGCGTCCAGGATCATCTCCCGGGTGACCTTCGCTTTGGGCGGCATGGGCTTCCTCCTTTGTATAACGCATGTTATATAACGACAGTATACCCGCCGTCCCGGGACCTGTCAAGCCTTTGGCCGGGGTGGGCGACAGAATATATAATTTACGGGGCCCTCAACCCCTTTGCCATTCGATCGCCCATAGGGTATACTGCTGTTGTGCCGCACCGCGGGCCCTGGCCCGGCGGTCAAATTTCGGCAACGGGGAGAGAACTACCGATGAAAACAAGACGTCTCACCAAGAAGGAAATGCGGATCTTCGCCGTGGGCCAGCTGGGCTGGTCCATTCTGGGCGGCCTCATCAACGCCTGGCTCGTCACCTTCTATCTGCCCACGGAACAGGACGTGGCCAAGGGCGCCCATTTCTATCTGCCCACGGGCCTCATCGTCTTCGGCATCTTGACCATCCTGGGCCTCATCGCCTTCATCTGCCGCATCTTCGACGCGGTCACCGACCCCTGGATCGCCTCCCTGTCCGATCGGAGCACTAACCCCAAGGGTCGCCGGATCCCCTTCATGAAGCGGGCCGCCGTCCCCTTCGCCGTCATCGCCGTGCTGGTGTTCTTCGCCCCGGTGAACGGCATCAGCGGCGTGAACATCGCCTGGGTGCTCTGCTCCCTCATTCTGTTCTATCTCTTCATGACCATGTACTGCACCCCCTACAACGCCCTCATCTCCGAGTTCGGCAAGACCCAGGAGGACCGCATGTACATCTCCACGGCCATCTCCCTGACCTTCTTCTTCGGCACGCTCATCGCCTATCTGCCCTTCGTGTTCGGCGGGGTCCACCAGGGCATGGCCGTGTCCTTCGCCTGGAGCTATCGGGCCTGCTTCATCGTCCTCGCCGCCGTGGCCCTCGTCTGCATGCTGGTCCCCGTCTTCAAGCTCAACGAGAAGGAGTTCGTGGACGCCGTGCCCAGCGACAGCAACGCCGTCAAGAGCCTGGCCAAGACCTTCCAGAACAGGGACTTCGTCAAGTTCGCCGCCTCCGACATCGCCTACTGGATCGGCCTCACCCTGTTCCAGACGGGCCTTCCGTTCTTCGTGAAGGTGTCCATGGAGCTGGACGCATCCTTCGCCATGTACTTCCTGGGCGGCATGACGGTGCTCTCCGCCTGCTTCTATCCCGTGGTGTCCAAGCTGGTCAGTAAGTTCGGCAAGAAGAAGCTGGTCATCGCCGGCTTCCTGGGCTTGGCCCTCGCCTACGTGGTCACCGCCCTCATCGGCGTGGTGCCGGGCTTCAAGGGCATCGTCCCCGGCGTTCTGATCGTGGTCATCTCCGCCTTCCCCATGGCGCTCCTCGGGATCATCCCCCAGGCCATCGTGGCGGACGTGGCGGAGGAGGACGCCATCGTCACCGGCGAGAAGCGGGAGGGCATGTTCTTCGCCGCCCGCACCTTCGCCATGAAGATGGGCCAGAGCGTGGCCATGCTGGTGTTCACCTCCCTGGCGGTCCTCGGCACCACCCAGGACCTGAAGAGCAACGACCTCACCGCGTCCCCCGTGGGCCTTCGGATCGTGGCCGTGGTGGCCATCTGCTTCTGCGTCCTGGGCGCGGCGATCCTGGCGGCCTACGACGAGAAGAAGGTCATGAAGACCATCAACGACTATGCCGACAAATAAGGAAAGAGCTATGGATAAGAGCAGCGTGATCTTCGGCAACCCCATCGACGAGAAGACCGTCCGGAAGGCCGGGAAGGCCAAGGCGGGCTTCCTCAAGAAGTTCGGGGACGACACAAACAAGGTCTATCATCTGGGTCTCAGGCCCATCGACCAGATCCCGGAGCTGGGCATTGAAAACCTGGTCCATGGCGACACGCCCCTTGTGTTGCCTGAAAACGCCCTCATCGTGGGCAACATCCGAATGGGCTTCGGCCACTACCGCATCGCCATGGCCATCGCCTCCTGCGCCAAAGCTCTGGGCCGCCAGCCCATCTGGTTCGACCTCGCGTCCTTCGACGCCACCGGGTCCAGGATGATCCGGCACCAGAACGACCTCTACTCCATGGGGTCCAAGCTCTCCCAGAAGGTGGGCCTTTTCAACAAGCTCTACTGGGAGCCCCTCAACAGCGAGGGATTCCGGCAGATCACCTACAACGCGGGGGACCAGAAGAACGCGGAGCTGCTGGTGCCCCTGTTTAGGGACCTGCCCAGGGACGTGCCCTATGTGGGCACCCACGTCTGGCCCAGCCAGGGCGCCATCCACGCGGGCCTCACCCACGTGGTGAACGCCATCCCGGACAACTGGCCCATGGGCCTGCATTTGGCCGAGGGGTCCGTCCACACGGTCCAGACGCCCTTTGCTTACCTCGGCTACAAGAAGCTCAACGGCATGGCGAAGACGGCTTTGAAGCCCATGCCCGACGGGGACCTCTTCGACGTGGGCCACTACGTGGACCATGAGCTGGTGGAGGGCGTGGAGCACGACTGCGGCAAGCGGTTGGAGCGCCTTGCTTCCGGCAAGTCCGTCCGCTTCCTCATGACCGTGGGCGGCGCGGGGGCCGGCGGGGATCTGTACCTCGCCATGACGCGGCACCTGCTGCCCTACGTGAAGGCGGGGAAGGCGGAGCTGTGGATCAACTTCGGCGACCATCTCACCATGTGGGACGTGTTCAAGAAGGAGATGCCGGAGCTGGAGAAAGAGGTAAAGACCTACTTCGACGACTACGCGGGCCTGAAGGCCTGGGCCGCCACTCTGGACGACGACAGCCCGGCGGGCGTCACCGCCTTCTGCCACAAGGACATCTTCGAGGCGGTCTATTCCACCAACCTGCTCATGCGCAAGTGCGACGTGCTGGTGACCAAGCCCTCGGAGCTGGCCTTCTATCCGGTGCCCAAGCTCATGATGCGGCACATCGGCGGCCACGAGGTCTACGGCGCCGTCCACGCCCAGGAGCTGGGGGATTCCACCTTCGAGTGCGAGACCGCCCCGGCCCTCGCCGACATGATCGACACCCTCATCAACGACCCCGCCATCCTCAGGCACATGTGCCAAAGGATCGTCGCCCTCAAACAGCAGGGCGTCTACAACGGCGGCTACGAGGTGGTCAAGCTGGCGATCAAGGGAAGGGAATAAAAACCGCCCAAAAAGAACTTAAATGGGAAGTATGGCTAATGCCGTACTTCCCATTCGTATTATCGTGCTTTTCTTTTTCGCGCCGCTCTATCAGTCGCCCACGTCCAGGGCTTCCAGCTTGCTCTTGGCGGGGATGGGCTTGCTGTCGCCGTGCTTCACGAAGAACATGGTGAAGGCGGCCAGGACCACGAACACCGTGGCGTAGGGGAACAGGGCGGTCATGCCCACCTTGTCCATGAGAGCGCCGGAGAAGTAGGGCGTGAAGGTCTGGGCGGCCATGCTGGCGGTGTAATAGAAGCCCGTGTACTTGCCCACGTCGCCGCCCCGGGAGAGCTCCACCACCATGGGGAAGCTGTTCACGTTGATGGTGGCCCAGCCGATGCCGGCGAGGGCGAACATGCAGTTCATGAGCATGGCCGAGCTTCCCTCCCTGAGGAAGGAGGCGATGCAGAAGGAGGTGGCCAGGAACCCGATGCCGATCAGAATGGTCTTCTTCCGGCCGATCCTGCTCGCCGCCATGCCCACGGGGATGTAGGAAATGATGGCGGCCACGTTGGCGATCATGAGCGTGCTGTTATAGTCCAGGGACAAAACCTTGCCCGCGTAGACGGAATACTTCGACGTGACGGCGTTGTAGCCCATGAACCAGAACACCACGGAAGCGAGGATCAGGATGAGGGACGCGCGCTCGCCCGGGCTGAGCTTCCTCGTCTCGCCCGCCGCCAGCTCCTCGGGGGTCGCCTCGTCGAGACCGTACCTGGCGCTCTCCTCCTCCATCTCCCGGACGAACCGGGGTTCGTCCACCGTGAGCTTGAACACCGCCAGGGCGGCGAGCATGATGACGGACACGATCCCGAAGAAGACCGTGTAGCTCATGAGGGAATTCTTCACCGCGCCCGTGGCGAACACCATGCCCAGGGCCAGCACCAGCATGCCGCCCGCCGTGCCCATGAGGTTGATGATCGCGTTGGCCTTGCTGCGCAGGGGCTTCATGGTCACGTCCGGCATCAGCGCCACGGCGGGGGAGCGGAAGGTGGCCATGGCGATGAGGATGACGAGGAGCACCACGATGAACAGGATCAGCGTCCGGGGGTTCGCCTTCGTCACCTGCCGGGCGTAGATCTGCCGGGCGGGGACCACGTAGTTCATGTAGTCCGGGTTCGTGGAGGTCTTGCCCGTCTCCGGGTCGGTCCGCTGGGAGGTGATGGCCGTGAACTCCGCCTTGGAGAACTTGTCCTTGAGCACCACCTGCTTGCCGTCGGGGGTCTGGATGGTCTCGTTCTGCTCCGCGTCGTAGAGGATCTCCAGGGCGGCCCGATCGTCGATCTTCGCCACGGCGTCGATGTTTTTGAGCTGGGCGTTGTCCACGAAGGACAGGACCACCAGCAGCACGGCGGCCACGACGGTGCCGAGGAGGATGAAGGGGGTCCGGCGGCCCAGCCTGTGGCGGCACTTGTCGGAGATGGTGCCGAACAGGGGCAGCATGAACAGGGCGAGCACGTTGTCCAAGGCCATGATGATGCCGGAATTGGCCTGGGTCATGCCGAACTTGTCGGTCAGGATCTTGGGGATGATGGTGTCGTAGGCGTTCCAGAAGGTGCAGATCAGGAAGAATGCGAAGCCGACGAGGATGGTGCGCTTGTAGTTGAGTTTCACGAAAGGGCCCTCCCGCTTGAAATGCTATGTACATTTTAGCGCACTTTCGCTATAATAACAACAAAGATTTCCACAAAAAGGGAGGTTTGTATGGGCTGGTTCCTGCTGCCGGCGCTCCTTCTGGCGCTGTGGCTGTTTCTCATCGCCCCGGGGCGCTCGTCCAGGGTTGCCCGGGCCCCCTTCGAGGGGCGGGCTTTCGCCCACCGGGGGCTTTACGAGCCGGACCAGACCGTGCCGGAGAACTCCCTGACCGCCTTTCGCCGGGCGGTGGCTGCGGGCTACGGGGCGGAGCTGGACGTGCAGCGGACGAAGGACGGGCAGATCGTGGTCTTCCACGACGACAGCATGCAGAGGGCCTGCGGCGTGGACAGGTCCGTCCGCGACTTCACCTATGAGGAACTGCAGGCGTTTCCCCTCTTCGGCACCGAGGAGCGCATCCCCCTGTTTTCCGACGTGCTGGCTATATTCGGCGGCAGGCAGCCCCTGATCGTGGAGCTGAAATACGGCCCGGACTGGGTCCTGCTCTGTGAAGCCACCCGCCGGATGCTGGACGAATACGAAGGCCCGGCCTGCGTGGAGAGCTTCCACCCGGCCATGGTCCGCTGGTTTCGGCGTCACGACCCGAAGCGCCTCAGGGGCCAGCTCTCCGAGGCGGCCTGCTTCTCGAAGCGGCACGTGAAATGGTATCTGGCCTTCATGATGAGCCGCCTGCTCACCAACTGCCTGACCCGGCCCCAGTTCATCGCCTACCGGGCGGGCCCCAAGTGCCTCTGCGTCCGCGTCTCGGAGGCCATGGGCGCCATGAAGGTCCTCTGGACCGCCCGGGAGCCGGAGCAGCACGCCCGGCGCATGGGGGAGAACCACGCCGTCATCTTCGAGGGCTACCGGCCCACGGAAGGACAAAAAGAAGGAGCCTGAGCATGGAGATCTTCGCCACCGGCGACAGAAGCGAATGGCGCGCCTGGCTTTCGAGCCACTTCGAAACGGCTCAGGAGGTCTGGTTCGTGCTGCCCCTGCAGGCGGCGGGGGAGGAAAGCCTCTCCTACAACGACGCCGTGGAGGAGGCCCTCTGTTTCGGCTGGATCGACAGCACCAACCGGAAGCTGGACGATCTGCACTGCATCCGCCGCTTCACCCCAAGAAAGCCCGGCAGCCCCTATTCCCAGCCCAACATCGAGCGCCTCATCTGGCTGGACGCGCGGGGGTTGATCCACCCCGGCGTGAGGGAGAGCGTGCTGCCCGTGATCCGAAGGCCCTTCGTCTTCCCGGAGGACATCCTGGCCGCCCTGAAGGCGGACGAGGCCGTCTGGGCCAACTATCAACGGTTTTCCGAGCCCTATAAGCGCATCCGCGTGGCCTACATCGACGCCGCCCGCCGCCGGCCGGAGGAGTTTCAAAAGCGGCTCAACAGCTTCCTGGACAAGACCCGCCGGGGGAAGATGATCGTGGGTTACGGCGGGATCGAGAAATACTACGTCTGATTGTCTATTGCCATCCGCGGCCGGATTCGGTATACTGATATACGGGAGGAAAATGATATGTCCGTGTTTCAGGTGATCCTCAGGAACCTGCTGGGGTTCGATCTCATCATCTTCGTGGCCGCGGCGCTGAACGGGGTGTGCTACTACTTCGCCCGCAAGAACGCCAACCGGCTCTATCGCAAGCTCCACATGATCGTCTTCGTCCCCTCCCGGCGAAACGACCCGGAGAGCGTCTCCAAGGCCATCCGGGACGTGGACGAGGAGCAGGTGGTGGCCATGCGCAAGCGGTCCGAGAGCCTCTACGCCGTGTTCGTGAACGTGACCGCCATCTTCCCCCTGCTGGGCATTTTGGGCACGGTGGTATCGCTCCTGCCCATGGTGGCCGAGCTCAGTGACATGCAGACCAATTTCTTCGCCGCCCTCACCTCCACCTTCTGGGGGCTGGTGTTCGCCATCCTCTTCAAGCTCCTGGACGGCTTCCTCTCCGCCCGCATGGAGGACAACGACAAGGCGGTGGACCTGCTGCTGCAGCGGCGGGAGCTGCTGAACGAGGGCCGGGAAGGGTGAGGCGGCGGGAGATCTTCATAGAGCTCACGTCCCTGCTGGACGTGATCCTCATCATGCTCTTCATCCTGCTCATCCAGGCCAGGACCACCACGGCCCAGGCCATGGACGCCACCGCCCAGGCGGAGGACACCGTGGCCGAGATGCAGGCGGAGCTCGCTTCGGCCCGGGCGGACCGGGCGGCCCTGGCGCAGGAATTGGAGAACCTGGGCAAGGCCGTGGCTCTGGGAGATCAGCCGGCCCTCGTACGCTTCCGGCAGGGGCTCCTGCAGCTTCGGGATGTTCGG
>JAZRUD010000163.1:0-2942 GCA_045652385.1 Clostridia bacterium | reverse complement strand
CCCACGTAGTTCCCCAGCATGGTGCAGGCCATGCCGAAGAAGGCGATTCGCCAGGCCACCACGCCGTGGGAGATGAAGGTGACGAGGGCGCCGATGTTGGAAGCGAGATTGATGATCCGGGTGTCGGCGGTGGCCTCCGTGAGCCCGATGCCCAAGGCGGCGGACAGGGCCATGATATAGAAGGTCCCGGCCCCGGGCCCGAAGAACCCGTCGTAGACCCCCACGCCGCCGCCGCAGAGGAGGGCCAGGGCCGCGGTCTTGGGGGGCGAAAAGTGCTTCTCCTGCCCCTCCTGACCGAAATTCCGGTTCAGCGCCAGGAAGATGGCGGAGGCGGGCAGCAGAACCAGCAGCACGTACTGCATATACTGGTCCTCGATGAGCAGCGCCAGCCGCGAGCCCAGGATCGCCCCCAGGATGGCGCCGGCTGCGGCGACCAGGGAAACGAACCAGCGGATGCGGCCGCTCCTCCCGTACCGATAGGCGGCCACGGCGGTGCCCACGGACATGCACATCTTGTTGGTGCCCAGGGCAAAGTGGGTGGGCAGCCCCGCCAGCATCAGGGCCGGCAGGCTGATGGTCCCGCCGCCGCCGGCGATGGCGTCGCACATCCCCGCCAGGAACAGCAGCGGGCACACGATCAACAGCTGCTTGACAAATTCGGACATAGTTCTCCTCCAAAAGGAAGGATACAACAGCCGGTCCCCGGTGTCAACGGCAGGTTCGCCGCACATCAAAAATCTCTTGTCAAGAGACTTGTGAAGGAACTTCGTCCATTCCCGATAGAAAATTTGCCAAAATGCACGAAAACTTGCAAAAAAGGGGTTGACGGGGACGGGGAACGGTGGTAGTATACCCCCATTAAAAAGATATAGTATATGATTTTTGAGGAAAGGAGAACGGAGCCCGTGAAGACCGTTCGCGTCACCGTCATCGTTCGAGTCGGCGTCCTGCTGCTTAGCGGGGGGCTGCCGTTCGCGTACGCATAAAGCGTAGCTCGAAAGCAACGGCGGCCCTGTAAACAGCAGGGCCGCCTTTTTATATCCAAGGAATACCCTAAGGAGGATACGACACATGAAACGCTTCGCAACTAAAACGGTCGCCGTCGTATTGGCGATCATCTTCGTTATGAGCTTCGCCGCCTGTTCCGGCAAAAAGGACGACGCCCCGTCCGTCATCAAGGTGGGCGTACTGGCGCCCCTCACCGGCGCCGTGGCTGAGTACGGCAACGCGGTGAACAACGGCGTGATCCAGTTCTTCGAGGAGCTGAACGCCAAGGGCGGCATCAACGGCAAGCAGATCGAGCTTATTTCCTACGACGAGGAGGGCGACCCGGTGAAAGCCGTTACGGGCTATAACTCCCTGGTGGACCAGGGCGTCGTGGCCATCGTGGGCGACGTGACCACCGCCCCCACCGTGGCTGTGGTGGCCGAGAGCCAGGCGGACGGCATGCCCATGATCACCGCTTCCGCCACCGCCAGATCCGTCACCTGCCAGATGGACGGGGACAAAGTGGTCAAGGTCTACGAGAACATGTTCCGCTCCTGCTTCATCGATCCCTTCCAGGGCAGCAAGATGGCCTCCTTCGCCAAGGAGCAGCTGAACGCCAAGACGGCCGCGGTCCTCTACAACATGGGCTCCGACTATTCCGCCGGCTGCGCCCAGTCCTTCCAGGAGACCGCCCAGCAGGTGGGCCTCGAAGTGGTGGCTTGGGAGAGCTACGCGGACGGCGCCGTGGACTTCCAGTCCCAGCTCACCAACATCGCCGCCAAAGCCCCCGACGTGCTGTTCGTGCCCGACTATTATTCCGTGGTGGCCCTGGTGGCCCAGCAGGCCTTTGCCGCCGGCTCGAAAGCCACCATGCTGGGTTCCGACGGCTGGGATTCGGTGGCCCAGAAGATCGACGATCCTCAGCTGCTCAACGGCTCCTACTACTGCTCCGGCTACTCCGTGGAGGATACCCGCTCCGAGGTCCAGACCTTCGTGAAGAACTATGAGGCCAAGTTCAACGCCACGCCCAACATGTTCGCCGCCCAGGGCTACGACGCCGCCATGATCCTGGCCGCCGCCATCGAGAAGGCCGAAGCCTCCGGCAAGACCGGCGACGAGTACCGCAAGGCCATCATCGCCGCCATGAAGGCCACCGACATGGACTGCGTCACCGGCCACGTGGCCTACAACGAGTACAACGATCCCGAGAAGAGCGCGGCCATCATCACCTTCGAGAACGGCGCCGCCAAGTTCTGGGGCAACTACTAAGGACAGACGTTCGCCGCGGTCGGCGATCACAAGAATAATTAAGGAAGGCAGATCGCTTCGGGCGATCTGAGGGGACAGAGGAATGCTGTTTCTTTCCCAATGTATCAACGGTCTGCAGCTGGGCAGCATCTACGCCCTGGTGGCGCTGGGCTACAGCATGGTCTACGGCATCATCCGCCTGCTGAACTTCGCCCACGGGGACGTGATCATGATCGGCGCGTATATCGCTTTGCTCACCATCGGCGCGGGGATCCACCCCGCGCTGGCGGTGGCTCTGACCATTTTGGGCTGCGTGCTGGTGAGCGTGCTCGTAGAAAAGGTGGCCTATCGGCCCCTTCGGTCCGCGCCCAGGATCTCGCTGCTCATCACGGCCATCGGCGTGTCGCTCCTGCTCCAGAATCTGGTGCAGCTGTTCTTCACGGCGGACACGCGGCCCTATCCCAGCTCCGCCATCATCCCCGCCAGGGCCATGAACCTGGGGGGACTGTCCATCAGCCTCACCACCCTGGTGACGATCCTGGTCTCCGTGGGGGCCATGGTGGGACTCCATCTGCTGATCCAGAAGAGCCGCATGGGCAAGGCCATGCGGGCCGTTTCCGAGGATACCGGCGCGGCCCAGCTCATGGGCATCGACATCAACAAGGTCATCTCCATCACCTTCGCCATCGGCTCCGCTCTCGCGGGCG
>JAZRUD010000162.1:0-1106 GCA_045652385.1 Clostridia bacterium | reverse complement strand
ACCGGGGTTCCCGAACCAAGGCATGCACCTGTACGCCGAGCCAGATCCAGCGGTACGCCCGGCGCATCTCGGGGCCCCTGCTCGATCGTATCGACCTGTTCATCGAAATGAACGACGTGCCCTTCGAGGATCTGAAGAGCAAGGGGACGGGGGAGCCGTCCAAAAGCATCCGCCGGCGGGTGGTGGCTGCCCGGCAGCGTCAGATCGCCCGCTTCGGTGACAGCATCCGCACCAACGCCCGCATGAGCATCCAGGAGATAGAAGCCTTCTGCCCTCTGAACAGCGGCTGTCAGTCCCTGATGGAGCGGGCCTTCCGGCGCATGAACCTGTCCGCCCGGGCCTATCAGCGGCTGCGGAAGGTGGCCCGGACCATCGCGGATCTGGACGGGGCCGACGAGATACAGGAGAAGCACTTAGCGGAGGCCATTCGCTACCGGAGCCTGTCCATCCTGGGGGAGGTCGACCTATGATCGACGACAGCGATCGCCTGGAGCTGTGGCTCCACTACGCCACCGGCACCCGGTATCGGCAGTTTTCGGCCGTGCGCGAGGAGTATTATTATCTGGAGGAGGCCTGGGAGGACGTGCAAAAGGGACGCATGGAGCGCCTGGGCATGCTCTCCGAGGAAAGCCGGGCGCGGCTCAGGGAGGCGGCGGCCGACGGGTTTATGGACCGGTACGTCCGGTGGCTGGATAAGAACGGGGTGAACGTGGTCACCTCCGCCAGCTATCGGTATCCGGCGCTCTTGAAGGAGATCCCCGAACCCCCCGCCGTGCTTTTCTACAAGGGCGCTTTGAACGAGGACATGCAGCTCCCGCTGGCCGTCGTGGGCACCCGCCGCTGCACGGACTACGGCAAGGAAGTGGCGAAAAAGTTCGGCCGGGAGCTGGTAAGGGCCGGGGGCACCGTGGTGTCAGGCCTGGCTACCGGGATCGACGGGTATGCCGCCTTGGGTGCGCTCAGCGTGGAAGGGGCGCAGGACCCTACCGTGGCCGTGCTGGGCTGCGGCATCGACGTGGTCTACCCCAAGGGCAACGAGAAGCTGTACGCCGCCATCGCTGAGCGAGGCTGCCTCATCACAGAGTTTCTCCCCAAGACGCCGCCCC
>JAZRUD010000161.1:0-2015 GCA_045652385.1 Clostridia bacterium | reverse complement strand
TACGACCCGACTTACCAACTGCGGCTGCCCGGCCCGTAAGATCGCCGGGAACGGGGACGGCAGCGCCTTGCTGCTGGACCTCGCTCTCGCTGAAAAGGTCGTTTCTTCCGTGGTGAAGCACACGAACCTGCCCGTCAGCGTGAAGTTTCGCTCCGGCTGGGACGAGGCGCACATCGTTTCGACGGACTTCGCCCGCATGGCGGAAGGAGCGGGAGCGTCCTTCCTGACCCTCCACCCCCGAACCCGCATGCAGCAATACAGCGGCAGCGCTGACTGGAACGAGATCGAAGCGGTGAAAAAAGCCGTGAACATCCCCGTGGTGGGCAACGGCGACGTGACGGACGGCCCCTCCGCCCTCCGGATGCTGCAGGAGACGGGCTGCGATGGACTCATGATCGGCCGCGGCGCACTGGGCCGGCCCTGGGCGTTCCGGGAGATACGGGCCGCCCTGGACGGAGCATCCTTCGCCCCGCCGGAGGGGCGGGAACTGAGCGAACGCATCCTCCGCCACACTGAGCTGGAGCTCGCCGCCAAGGGGGATCACGGCATGGTGGAGCTGCGCAAGCACCTCCCCCTGTACTTCACCGGCCGCCGAGGGGCGTCCAGTCTCAAAAAAGCCCTGAGTCAGGTAAAAACCATGGAGGAACTGGGTCGTTTGCTGCTTGACAGAGACGGGTGCGATCAATATAATAGTATGAATTAAGGGCCGGGTTTCGTGCGGCCCGTAGACAAGGAGAAATAAACATGGCAGAGATTTGGCTGACTGAACGGGAAGTGGAAAAGCGCCGGCAGAAGCTGGATTATTTGAAGGGCGAGCGCCGCTTGGGGATCGCTGGGGTGCTGAAGATCGCCCGGGGCTTCGGGGACCTCAGCGAGAATGCAGAATACCACGCCGCCAAAAACGAGCAGGCGAAGAACGAATACGACATCGCCGTGCTGGAGGACGAGCTGCAGCACGTGCACATCATCGACGAGAGCGCCCTCGCTTCCGGCGGCGTGAACATCGGCACCTCCGTGACCGTGCGGAACGCCAAGAACGGCTTCGAGACCAGCTACCAGATCGTGGGCACCACGGAGGCCGACCCCCGCAAGGGCAAGATCTCCAACGAGTCCCCCATCGGCGCGGCGCTGCTGGGTCACAAAGCCGGCGAGAAGGTGGACGTGCATACCCCCGGCGGCTTGCTGACGCTGGAGATCGTCCGCATCAACGCATAAGAGGAGAGATCATCATGGAACAGCGTCCTGAACAGAACCAGGAGATCACCGCGGAGCAGCTCTCTGAGCTGCTTCAAATCCGTCGTGACAAGCTCGGCGCCCTGGTGGCGGAGGGCCAGGACCCCTTCGCCGTCATCCGCTACGACCAGGATACCCACAGCGCCGACATCCAGGCGGATTTCGACGCTTATGAGAACAAGGAGGTGAGCATCGCCGGCCGCATGATGTCGAAGCGCATCATGGGCAAGGCCAGCTTCGCCCACGTTCTGGACGGCAAAGGCGACATCCAGATCTACGTGAAGCGGGACGACGTGGGCCAAGAGGCTTACGCCGCCTTCAAGACCTGGGATATCGGCGACATCGTGGGCGTGAAGGGCTTCGTGTTCAAGACCAAGACGGGCGAGGTGTCCGTCCACGCCAGGGAGCTCGTTCTGCTCAGCAAGTCCCTCCGTCCCCTGCCCGAGAAGTTCCACGGGCTCAAGGACCCGGAGCTTCGCTATCGGCAGCGGTACGTGGACCTGTTCATGAACGACAAGGTTCGGGAGACCTTCCGCAAGCGCAGCGCCATCATCGCCCAGATCCGGCGGTATCTGGATGGCGAGGGCTTCATGGAGGTGGAGACACCCGTGCTCAACACCGTGGCTTCCGGCGCGTCCGCCCGGCCCTTCGTCACCCACCACAACAGCCTGGATTTGGATATGTACATGCGCATAGCCACCGAGCTGCACCTTAAGATGTGCATCGTGGGCGGCCTTGAGCGGGTATATGAGATCGGCCGTATCTTCCGCAATGAGGGTATG
>JAZRUD010000160.1:0-2020 GCA_045652385.1 Clostridia bacterium | reverse complement strand
AGATGACGGCGTCCCGATAGGAGGCGAGACCCTGATCGAAGGTTTCCTCCCGAAAGCCCTCCGGATCCGTGGCGGCAAGGTCGATGACCATGCCCCGGTCCCCGTTGACGCCCACCGCCCGGGCGTAGGGATCCACGGCCTCCTGGGTGCCCACCGCCGTGGTGACGGTGTAGGTGTAGTAGGTGCCGTGGCCGCAGGCGTAGTCCGCGGTCCACACGCCCTGACTGGCCCTGGTCATCTCCACGGCGGCGAAAGCCTGGCCGCCGTCGCCCGCCTCGAACAGGTTCAGGACCACCTTGCTGGCCGTGGGGGCCCAGACCTTGAAGGTGGTGCTGTCCCCATGGATATACGCGCCCAGATCGTCGCCGCTGTAGGTGTACATGGCTTCGAAAGCGGCGCTGTCGAAGATGGTCGTGGGCACCGCCACCTTCTCGCCGTAGCCCTGGATGGACACCACGCATTCCGCCGTGATATCGATCTTCTCCTTGGTGGTGACGACGCCGGTGACCACGTTGTTGTCCAGGGAGGACAGCTTGTCCACGGTCAGCGGCTGGCCGTTCACCTTGACCTGGACCTGGTCGAGGGACGTGAGCCGGGCCGCCGGTTCGATGGTGTACTTGATCTGGTTCTCCGCCACGATCCCTGCAAACTTGAGATTCATCTTTTGCTGCAGATTCATGCCGCCGTCCTCGCTGTAGTAGATGGTCTCCTCGCCGGATTTCAAGAAGATGGACACGTCGCCGCCGGTCATCTTCACGAACCGGTCCCGGTCAAAGTCCTTGGTGGCCGTGCCCCAACTGGAGCTGCCAACGTCGGAACAGCCGGTGCGCACGATGAAGCCTACCTCGTCCACGTCCTGGGGCACGTTGACGACCACCTTGGCCCCGTAGGCGCAGGGGTGCATGGGATAGCTCTTGCCGTCCTTGCCCTTGAACCAGATCCACATGTCGCTGGTGTCGATGTCGATCTTATCCTTGGTCCAGTAGATGGAAAGCTGGTTGCAGCCGGCCTCCCGCTCCAGCTGGTACTCCTCCGCCGCCGGCGCCTCTGTGGGCGCAGCCGTGGGCGCTGTTGCGGGGGCCGCCGTCTCAGCAGGCTTCTCCACCGGCGCCTGGGTGGGGTCGGCCGCCGCCGTTTGCGCCGGGCCGCCGCAGGCCGTCAGCAACAGCAGCGCCGCCAGCAGCAAAGCGAACAATTGCTTCTTCATGGTATCTCTCCTTGTCCCGGGATCGACCCGTTTTTATATATTGTAGCACCGTCCCCGGGGAAAAGCAACGCGAAAGTCCCTCCTCGCCCCGTCATCTATAAAAAACCGCCCCCAGCCGAGCGGTCTTTGTACGGTATCCTTTCGGATCAATAGCAGGGATACAGGGTCATGCCCACCAGCACGGTGATCACGCCCATGAGGATGGCCGGAATCCAGCCCATCTTCAGCAGGGCCTTCTGGTCGTACCCGCCGGCGCCCATCATCATGGGCACTACGGAGGTGGCCATGGGGGTCATGACGGAGCACATGGAACCGATGTAGCACATCTCCATGAGGCCCCGAGGATCGCACTTCATGGACATGGCCGTGAGGATCACCAGAGGAACGAGGATCTTGCTGACCGCCCGGTTGTAGAGAAGGGAGGTCATGACGAAGGCCGCCAGGAAGAAGATAGCGCCGATGAGGTAGCTGTTGTGGACGCCGTTGAGCATGCTCGCCACCGCGTCGCCCACCAATTCGCCCGCGCCGGTGTTGGCGAAGGCGCTGCCCAGGGTGACCACGCCCACGTAGAGCATGATGATGTCGAGGCACATGTTGTCGATTGCTTCCTTCTCGGTGAGCACACCGCTGAGCACCAGGAAGGCGGCGCCGCAGGCGGGGATGATCCAGGAGGGCAGGCCGAAGGACTGGAAGATCAGGCAGATGATGACGCCGAAGAAGACCACGTAACTGATGACTTCACGAACGGGAGACAGGGGCTCCTTCTGGGCCTTTTTCCGGGTCTGCATCATGTTGATGGGAACGACGGGCTGA
>JAZRUD010000159.1:0-6401 GCA_045652385.1 Clostridia bacterium | reverse complement strand
GTCTTGCGGTCCGAGGAGTGCTTCACGAGCACCGTGACGCCCAGCCGGTCGTCGGTGTACACCTTCTCCACCGTGCCGCCCAGGACGCACTTCACCGCCGTGCCCTCGGGGCAGCCGATGTCCACGGCCTTGTGGGTGGTCCACTGATCCAGGGTCTTCGAATAGATCAGCTTATCGGCGGCGTACCCCCAGATCACCTGTCCGGACACGGGAGCCTGGGCCTTGGCGCCGACGCTCTTGGCGGGGGCCGCCGTCGCTTCCGCCGCCTGACTGGGGGCGGGCTCGGCCGTGGCCGTGGGCAGGATCCGGATCACGGGCAGACCGGTCGCCTTGGGCAGCTCCGTATCCGGCTCGGACAGCGTCTCCTGCTGCCGCGGCGCGACTGCGACGACGTTCTCCTCCGGCGCTTCCTGCGCCTCCTCCTTTTTGGGCAGGGAGGTGAGGGCCACCGCCGCGCCGATGATCGCGAGGCACAGAGCCAAGGCTCCGTATACGCCCCAATCCCGCCAGAAGGTGCCCCGGGGCTTGGTCTCAAATTCGTTCATTTCTTCCATATAGATTCCTTTCCTGGCCCCGTTGGGGCCATCGTCCCCTGGGGGGCATGTTCCATGACTTTGTTTCGCAGATAGTATGGGCCGGGATTTTCCCTTCCATTCACCTTTTTGAAAATCGTGCTTGCAAAATCACGCAGGACAAAGCGAACTCTTAAGACCGTCATAAAGGGCTGAAAGAGGCAAAGCAAACAAAAAAGCCCAGGCTGTCCTGGGCTTTTTCAGTGCGTTTCAATCTTCGGCGTCCACCGTTTCGTCGCAGCGGGCGCGGACGTCGCAGGCTGTGAAGTAACTCTCCTCCCTCGGTATCCAACGGGTCAAAAAGGGCACCATGCCCTTGGCCCCGTTACGAAGAAGCAAGCGACCCTGCTGTTCCTCGGTCGACACCTGTAAAAACAAAGCCAGGTCCCAATATCTGCCCCAGTCCGGCAGCAGGGCGTAGGCCCCCTCCACCACGACGAGGCGGCCCGCCACCTTGACGGGGTCCGGCAGCAGGACCTGATCCTCGCAGGAGAAAGGGCGATAGGCGAAGTCCCGGCTCGCCGTGAGGGGCTCCAGCACCTCCGCCTTGAACCGGGCTCGGTCTATGTTGCCGCCGGGCAGGGATTGCATCTCTTCCGTGAACCGGTCCCGGGGCAGAAAGAAATCGTCCATATGCACCACGGAACCGGAAAACTTTTCAGCCAGCGCCTGGGCGAAGGTGGTCTTGCCGGAGCAGGACATGCCGTCCAAGGCCACCACGACCCGTTTCTTTTTCTCCAATTGCCCTGCGATCCGGGCGACAGCTTCTTCTTTCGTGATCATCACAGCACCTGCAGCAGATAGAATTTCAGATAATAGGTCTCGGGCACCGTGGGCAGGATGGGGTGGTCCGGCCCCTGCTGCCGCTGTTCGATGAAACGGATGCTCACGTCCGCCTCCCGGGCCGCCTCCAGCAGCATCCGTTTGAACTGGTCCTCGTACATGAAGTGGGAACAGGAGCAGGTCCCGAGATACCCGCCCCGGGGCAGCAGCTTCATGGCCATGCGGTTGATCTGCTTGTAACCGTTGAAGGCGTTTTTCACCGTGGCGTTGGACTTGGTAAAGGCCGGCGGGTCCAGGATGATGTAGTCGTAATCCCGGCACTTCTTCGCCGTGAGCTCGGTCAAGAGATCGAACACGTCCGCCTTCAGGGGCGTCACGGTCAGGCCGTTCAGGGCGGCGTTGCGGGTTACTTCCGTCAAAGCCAGCTCCGACACGTCCACCGCCGTCACGGACGCGGCCCCGGCTTTGGCGCAATTGAGGGCGAAGGCCCCCGTATGGGTGAAGCAGTCCAGCACCCGCTTGCCGGGAGCCAGCCTGGCCGCCGCCCGGCGATTGTACTTCTGGTCCAGGAAGAAGCCGGTCTTCTGGCCGTTCACATAGTCCACCTCATAACGGATGCCGTTCTCCGTGATCGTAACGAGGCCGGTCCCTTCGGTCTGCAGGCCCGGCAGATCCACATATCCCTTGCCCTGGGTCAACCCTTCCTTCAGGCGCAGAGGGCTCTCGTTGCGCTCGTAGATCACGTCGACGGCGACGCCGTCCTTTTCGAGCTCCTCCATAAGGAGCCGGAACAGCATTTCCTTGCGGACCTCGATCCCCAGGGAAAGGACCTCCGTCACCAGCACGCTTTCGAACCGGTCCACGGTCCAGCCGGGGAGCCCGTCCGCTTCGCCGAAAACCAGGCGGCAGGCGTTAAAATCCTCGCCCATGACAGTCTTCCGATAGTCGATAGCGTAGCGGATGCGGCGGCGGAAAAAGGCCTCGTCGAAGGCGTCGTTGGCGTTCTTCGACAAAACCCGCACCAGGATCTTGCTTTGGTCGTTATAAAAGCCACTGCCGAGATAGGTCCCCTTCTCGCTGAACACGTCGGCGACGGCCCCGTTCTCACAGGGCTCCTTTTCCAGGACCTCCGCTCCATACACCCAGGGGTGGCCGTTCCGAAGGCTCAGCTCCGCCTTTTTGTTCACCGCGATACGCGGAAATTCTCGCTTGCTCTTCATAGGTTCACTCCTTTGTCTGAGCCCAGACGGCGAAGGCGCAGGGGCCCAGGACGCCCTTCTCGAAGGCGCCGATCCGGAAGACGGGCCGGCCGGAAAGACCGGTGGGGACGGGCTTGTCGGAAGGGTTCACGGCCAGGATGAGCTTGCCCCGGCGGTAGACGAACAGGGGGTCGCCCTTTTGCGCGTGAAGGACCTCGAAGCTGCCGTCAGCCTGCAGATCCGGCGTCCCGTGCCGCAGGCGCAGGACAGCTTTCACCGTGTTCAGCAGGGAATCAGGGTCCTTTGCCTGGCCGCTGACCGTGGGCGCGTCGGGGGCGTCGTCCACAGGCAGGTACAGGTCCTCCGCTTTGCCGTCGGAGAAGCCCAGGTTCCGGCCCGCGGTCCACTGCATGGGGGTCCGGCTGCCGGTGCGGGTGTAGCCGCCCTCCTTGGTAGGCAGGGTTTCCAGATACCGCATGCCGATCTCGTCCCCATAGTAGAGGAAGGGCACCCCGGGCAGGGTGAACAGGAGGGCGCAGGCCAGCTTCAGCTGATCTTCGGTGAGGTACCGGCTGAGCCGGGGGGTGTCGTGATTGCCGGTGATGAAGCTGATGTACCCCGCGTCCTTGCTGGCTTCGTACCGCTTCAGGTAATCCGTCACGAAGGCCATAGGGTCGTTGCCCTTCAAATAGGCGTCGCCGGACCGGATTAGGGCGTGGTAGCCGTTTCCCTCGTGATCCAAATAAAAGTCCATGTCGAAGTCGGCCAGGCACAGAGCCTGCCAGGGCCAGCCCCACTCAGCCACCCAGGCCGCCTCCGGGAATTCCGCCCGAAGCTCCCGGAAGATCCCCCGCCACAGGGCGCAGGTATAGCTCTTGTTGTCGTCGTCGGCCTTTATGAGGGAGTTGGCCATGTCCACCCGGAATCCGTCGCAGCCGCGGGAAAGCCAGAAGCGCATCACGTCCACCATGGCGTCCCGGGTCGCTTTGGCGGCGGGAGCGTCCACAGGGGTCTGCCAGGGTTCCGTCACCTTGGCCCAGCCGTAGTTCAGGGCCGGCTGGCACTTGAAGAAGTTCAGCATATAGGTGCCGTTTCGAGGGGTCTCGCCGCCGATATAGGGGTGGTCCGGCGTGCCCTTGATCCAGAAATCGGTCCAGATGTACCGGTCAGAATACGCGTTTTTCTCCGCCTTCCCGCTCTCGATAAACCAGGGATGCTCCTCGGAGGTGTGGCCCGGGACCAGGTCTAAAAGGACCCGGATGCCCAGGGCGTGGGCCTCGGAAAACAGAGCGTACAGATCCTCGTTGGCGCCGTAGCGGGGGGCCACCAGCTTGTAGTCCCGCACGTCGTAGCCCCCGTCCTTAAAGGGGGAATCGAAGCAGGGGTTCAGCCACAGGGCGTTGCAGCCCAGGTCCTTCACGTAGGCGAGCTTTTCTCGGATGCCGTTGATATCGCCGATGCCGTCACCGTCGCTGTCGCAGAAGGAGGAGGGATAGATCTCGTAGAACACGGCGTCCCGAAGCCAGGCGGGTCTGTTCATTGGGCACACTCCTTAGAAAATGAATTATATCGCCGGAAGCCGCCGGTTATGGCGTCATGGGGGCAGGCGTCCATACACCTGCCGCAGCGGATGCACTCGGGGCTGTTGGGGCGTTTGACCACGTCCACCTCCATGGGGCAGGCGGCGGCGCACTTGCCGCAGCGGACGCACTTGGTTTCGGCCACCTGCAGGCGGTAGAACCCCACCCCGTTGAAGAGCCCGTAGAAGGCCCCCAGAGGACAGAGGTACTTGCAGAAGGGTCGGAAGATCGACAGGGACAGCAGGACGATGGCGACGAGGATCCCCAGCTTGATATAGAACAGAGGCCCCCGCATGCCCGCCAGCTGAGGATTGAGGCTGGTCAAAGGCAGCCCCGCCTCCAGCAGGCCCGCCGGACACAGGTACTTGCAGAAGGCGGGCTCAGCCAGAAGCAGAGCCAGCACCACCAGCAGGATCAGAACCACGTATTTCAGATACCGCAGGGGCTTGTCCAGCCACCGGGGCGGCTTGATCTTGGGCAGGGGGACCTTGGCCAGCAGGTCCTGGAGCAGCCCGAAGGGGCAGAGGAAGCCGCACACCAGCCGGCCCAGCAGCACCCCAAAGAGGATCAGGACCCCCAGCACGTATGACGGCCCCGTGGCGCTTCGCCCGAGGGCCCCCTGGAGGGACCCCACGGGACAGGCTCCCAGGGCCCCGGGGCAGGAGTAGCAGTTGTGGCCGGGGACGCAGAGGTGCTTCATCTTCCCCTGGTAGATGACGCCGTTCAAAAAGCCCGGGATATAGGCGTTCTGGGCCACGGCGGCCACGATCTGTATGAGGGTGCGGCGGCTCTGTCGTTTCATGAGCCCAACCCCATGCATTCGAGACAGATATGAATGGCCTTGAGCCTCATCACGGCGGCTTCGCCGCCGAGCCACCCCCAGACCGCCAAAGCTATGCCGAGCCCCAGCAGGGCCCATTTTATCCATCTCGTCTTCATTTTCCGTTCAGCTCATCGAGCCGGGTCTGGATCTCGTTCAGGTAGGCGTCTGACACGGAGCCGCGCCCCTGGGGTACGCCCACGATCCACTGGCCTACCTGGTTGCCGCTGCGATCGAAAAAGATAGTGGTGGGGATGGCCATGACCTGGTTCAAAAAGCCCGCCATGAGCCCCGCCGAGCCCTGCCCGTCCAGGCAGGGGAAGGGACAGCCGTTCTCCTCCAGCAGAGCCCGGGCGTCCGGAAGATCGCCGGGATCATCCACGGTCACGGACAGGAAGCCTACGTTCCCAGGGAGCTTGCCGTATAGCACGGCCAGCTCCGGGAGCTCCCCCCGACAGGGCGGACACCAGCTGGCCCACACGTTCACCATGGTCAAGTCGTGCTGCCCGAAGATCTCCTCCGTGACCGTTTCACCCTCCAGCGTCTTCGCGGTGAAGGAGAAGGCGTAGGAAGCGGGGGCTGCTGCCGTCGCTTCCGACGAAGGCGCGCTCGCAGGTGCCGCCGTCGCCGCCGTGCTCTCTGCGGCAGGCGGGGCGGACGCCTTTTGGTCCGCTTTTCGGCACCCTGCCGCCAGGATCAGCAGGATCATAAGGATGGCAACGCGTTTCTTCATAAAGGTCCTTTCCTCGTTTGAAACTACCCCTATTCTACCCGAATCTCGGGGAACTATCAAGGGCAAAATGCGGGGGCGGTCAGGGGAAACCGTTGACAAGGTCCAGGGGAAAATGGTATAAATAAAGAGACATATCCAGCGATATGTCCACTTTTTGCGGAGAGGGAGGTGAACGGGATGAAAAAGCTGCTGGCGCTTCTGATGGCGCTGCTGCTGCTTTCCATGCCCGTCGCTTCGGCCTACGCCGATGGGGATGACCCCGCGGCGGAGCCCCCAGCCACAGAGACCGTCGAAAACGAAGGGACCCCGGAACCCACGGAAACGCCCGCAGTCCCGGAGGCTGAGCCGACGCCCGATCCCACGGAGGTCCCTGCGCCTGATCCCACCCCCGTCCCCACGGGGCTTGAGCCGGTCCCCGATCCCACCGAGACCCCGGACCCCACGGACGAGCCGGAACCTACGGAGGACCCGGAACCCACGGAGGACCCGGAACCCACGGACAAGCCCGGCGACGGGGACGATCCTGTTATAGAGCCTGAGGACGGCGGCGAGGAGCCGGTGGAGAAGCCCCACGACCAGCCCCAGTGGTATAAGTCCCTGGAATATTGGGAGCGGGAGCGACAGAACATCGCACTGACCGGGGATATCCGGGAGGACGTGCTGATCATCGCCCGGTCCCAGCTGGGCTATTCCGCCGACCGCACCTGCTATGAG
>JAZRUD010000158.1:0-1940 GCA_045652385.1 Clostridia bacterium | reverse complement strand
CTTGTAGTATTCCTGCAATTCCCGCTTTCGCATGGGCCTCACCTCACCTTTCCGCCTCATGGGCCGAACGCTCCTGTTGGACGTCGGCCCGCTCCTCCAGCATCCGCAGGATGGACTGCTCCATGTCCTGGGCCGTGTACGCCGGGGGAAAGAAGCGCCTTAGATCGCTGGCGGACAGGCTGACCCGCTCCCGCTGGTTGGCCTTGGGCTCGGCCATGATCTCCCCAATGGCCTTTTCATCCAGATCACCGCAGCGGAACAGGTTCCGCGTCCTGACCGCCTGGGAATAGGAGGGGGTGCAGTCCTCCGCCGCCATAGCGTCCAACAGGGCGTATTGGGCTTCCTCACTTAGGTACGACAGCTCCACCCCCACCGACAGAGCCATCTCGCCCCGGTCCATGTAGCCCAGGAGCTCCGGGATCAGGTTCGTCAGGCGGATGTAGCGTTGGACGGTGCGGGCGCTCTCCCCGGCGTCCTGGGCCACCTGCTCGTCGCTCCGCAGCTTCGCGCCATCTTGGCACGAAGTTGGCGCTTTCCCCTGATGCTTCAGGGCGTCCATCTTCATCTTATAGGCGAAGGCCTTCTCGCTAGGGAGCAGATGCTCCCGGTGCAGATTGCTGTCCACCAGCAGGATGGCGGCCTCGTCCCGGCTCAGGTCGCAGACAATGGCCGGGACATAGCTGAGCCCCACGGCCTTGGCCGCATGGCATCGCCGGTGGCCGGAGATGATCTCATAGCCGGTCTCCCCACGCCGTACCAGCACCGGTGACAGGACGCCGTAGGCGTCGATGCTATCCATGAGGGCGAACATGGCGTCGTCGTCTCTAACCTGGTAGGGGTGGTTGGGAAAGGGCCGCAGCATTCGGATGGGCAGGGCCACGGGCCGGATCTCATCGGTCTTGCTCATACCGCGTCCTCCTGCCCAGCTTATCCAACATCTCCGGCGGCACCCGGTCCAGGATCTCCCGGGCCCGCTGCTGCCATTCGAGCAGGTCCTCGATCTGCTCCTGGGCCTCCTCCAGCTGGGCCTGGAGGATCGTCTGATCCAGCCCCTGCTCCACCAGGGCATCGGCCTGCTGCTGGGTCTCCGCCTCCAGCTTCTTCCGGGCCGCCTCCAGCTCCTTGATGTAGGCCTCGGTGCTCTGCAATTGCCCGGCTAGCTTGTAGCAGGCGGGCAGCAGTTCTCCGATGATCCCCAGGGCCTCCTCCCGTTTCTTCCCGGCGTTGAACACCGTCACCGTCTGCAGCGCCTCCTCCAGTCGACCGTAGCTCTTGCTAAGGTCCTTGGCCATGCGGAACTGGTAGGGCGGGATGTGCTTTCGATGGGTGACGTAGCTGGGGATGCCTCGGGACAGGGCCGGATAGGCCTGGGCCATCCAGGAAAAGAAATCGTCCTGCCATTTGGATAAAGCCTGTTTGTTGCCCAGGATGTCCTTGGCGGACAGCCGCCCGTCTTTGGTGATGGGGCAGAAGCACAGGTGCATGTGGGGCGTTTTTTCGTCCATGTGGACCACGGCGGAGATCACGTTCTCTTTCCCGATCCGCTCGTAGAGGAAGGCCGCCGCCCGTTCAAAAAACTGTCGCTGCTCCTTGGGGGTCATCCGGTTCAGCAGCTCCGGCGAAGCGGTGACTAAGGTCTCCACCAGGACCGTGCTGTTGGACCGGACTTTGCACCCGGCTTTGCCGATCATCCTCGTATAGGCGTCCTTGTACCGGCCATGGGGTTCGATCAGGTGATAGTTGTCCCTGGACCGGGTAAGGTCGATATTGGGGTTGCTCTTATATTCCACCTTCTTTCTCTCGTTGTGTCGGTCACGGCAGGCGACGCCGCCGGCCTTGCACTTCTGAAAGCGCAGGATCGCGTACATAGGCATAGGGGTCATGCCACCTCCTTCTCATTCGTGAATTATGTTTGGTTGTGTGATTGGTCGCTGGATTGG
>JAZRUD010000157.1:0-3656 GCA_045652385.1 Clostridia bacterium | reverse complement strand
GTAGTGGTAGAAGATGAGGATGAGTATGAGCGTGAGGGGGTGCATGCCGTAGTCGATGAGGGACTTGGCCACATCGAGGGCTGACACGCCCGTGGCCTTCTTGTACTCACTGAGATCCAGCACGAACTCGTGCATGCAGATCCGGTCGAAGGGAGGGGTGAAGGTGCCCTTGATGCGCTCCATCAGGTAGTTGGCGTTGAGGAGCGCGTTCTTCGCTGCCTCGGGCACGCCCTCCCGACCCAGGGTCAAGAGGTACGCCAGGGCCCGGACCACCACCAGGAAGTTGCCCCTGAAGCCCCGGACCTGGATGTGGCCCGGCTCCTCCATGAGGGCGGACTGGGGCAGGAACGGGGCCAGGAACGATTTGCAGCCCACCGCGCCCGCGCCGGGACCGCCGCCGCCGTGGGGGGTGGCGAAGGTCTTGTGCAGGTTCAGATGCACGCAGTCGAAGCCCATGTCCCCGGGCCGGACCACGCCCATGACCGCGTTCAGGTTGGCGCCGTCGTAGTAGCAGAGGCCGCCGGCCTCGTGGACGAGACGGGTGATCTCCAGGATGTTCTCGTCGAAGATGCCCACGGTGTTGGGGTTGGTGAGCATGAGGCCCGCCGTGTCGTCGCCAAGGACATTCTTCAACGCATCCAGGTCCACGCACCCGTTGGGCGCCGAGGGGATGTTCACCACCTGGTAGCCGCACATGGCCGCCGTGGCGGGGTTGGTGCCGTGGGCGGAGTCGGGCACGATGATCTTGGTCCGGGCCTTGTCGTTCCGGGAGTCATGGTACTGCTTGATGAGCAGCACGCCGGTGAACTCGCCGTGGGCGCCGGCCGCCGGCTGGAAGGTCATGTCGTCCATGCCGGTGATCTCGCAGAGATACTTTTTCGCGGTCTTAATGACCTCCTCGCAGCCGGCCACGGCGGCCTCGGGAGCCAGGGGGTGGACGGAAGCGAAGCCGGGCAGGGACGCCATCTCCTCGTCGATGCGGGGATTGTATTTCATGGTGCAGGAGCCCAGGGGGTAGAAGCCGCAGTTCACGCCGTGGACGTGCTGGTTGAGCTCCGTGTAGTGACGGCTCACGTCCACCTCGCTCATTTCGGGCAGCATAGGGGCCGTTTCCCGCTTCAGCTCGGCGGGCAGCTCTGTCTTGGGCACGTCGCAGGCGGGCAAGATGGCGCAGCGGCGGCCGGGCACGCTCTTTTCAAAGATCAGCTTCATGCGAGCACCCCCTTTACGATGGCGACCACTTCATCGAGAGTCGCTTTCGATACCTTCTCCGTGGCGCACCAGAGCACGCCGCCCTCATAGGGCAGGCCGCCCAGGATGTTCTTCTCGTCCAGGGCCGCCAGGATCTCGTCGGCCTTGGGCATGTCCAGCAGGAACTCGTGGAAGAAGGTCCCTTCGTAGCGGAGCTTCACGCCGGGCAGCATACAAAGTTCACGGCACAGGTAGTGGGCTTTGGCCATGGCGCTTTCGGCCACTTCCTTCAAGCCCTCGGGGCCCATGGCAGCCAGGTACACCCCGGCGGTCAGGGCGCAGAGCGCCTCGTTGGAGCAGATGTTGCTGCCGGCCTTCTCCCGGCGGATGTGCTGCTCCCGGGCCTGGAGGGACAGGACGTAGGCCCGGTTCCCAGCGTCGTCCGTGGTTTCGCCCACGATTCGGCCGGGGAGCTTGCGCATATGCTTCGTCGTAGTGGCCATGAAGCCCAGATACGGGCCGCCGTACCCCAGGGGGAGCCCCAGGGGCTGGCCTTCGCCCACGGCGATGTCCGCGCCCATGTCCCGGGGCGTCTTCATGATGCCGAGGGCGATGGGGTTGACGCCCAGGATATAGAGGGCGCCCGCCTCGTGGACAGCGGCGGCCATGGCTTCGGCGTCTTCGAAGAGGCCGTAGAAGTTGGGCTGCTGCACGTAGACGGCGGAGACCTCAGGGGTCAGCATCTCCTTGAGAACGGACAAGTCCGTCTTGCCGTCCTTGACAGGAATGATCCTGATTTCGTCGTTGGTGCCGTAGCAGTAGGTGCGGACGGTGTTGATCACGTCGGGATGGGCCGCGCCGGAGATCAGCGTCAGGCGGCGCTTCCGGTCCCGGGCCATGGCGGCGGCCTCGGCGGCGGCGGTGGCCCCGTCGTAGACGGAGGCGTTGCTGACGTCCATGCCGGTGAGCTCGCAGATCTCCGTCTGGTACTCGAAGATGGATTGGAGCACGCCCTGGCTCATCTCGGCCTGGTAGGGCGTGTAGGCGGTGAGGAACTCCTCCTTGGCGGGGATATACTTCACGATGCTGGGGATATAGTGATCATAGGCGCCGGCCCCGCGCAGGATGGCGTCGTAGACCTTGTTCCTGCGGGCCATGGCGTTCAGCGCCCGGCTCACCTCCAGCTCGCTCTGGCCCTCGGGCAGGTCCAGGGGGCGGTCAAGATACATGCTTTGGGGCACGTCCCGATACAGGTCCCTGAAATCCTTGAGCCCGATGGCGCTGAGCATCTCCTGCCGCTGTTCCCGGGTGGAAGGAACGTAGCTGCCCATGGGTTATGCCTCCGTGGCGCAGTGGGCTTCGTAAGCGGCGGCGTCCAGCAGCTCCTCGGTGTCGGTCACGTTCTCCACCTTGATGATCCAGGCGCCGTAGGGGTCGTTGTTCAGGTTTTCGGGGGCGTCCAGCAGCTCCTCGTTGATCTCGCAAACGGTGCCGGTCACGGGGCTCATAAGGTCGGACACGGCCTTGACGGACTCCACGTCGCCGAAGGCTTCGCCGGCGGTCACTTCGTCGCCCACCTGGGGCAGGTTCACGAACACCAGGTCGCCCAGGGCGTCCTGGGCAAAGTCTGAGATGCCGATGACGGCAACGTCGCCGTCCATGCGGACCCACTCATGGGACTTACTGTACTTGAGATCGGGATTGAAAGTCATTGTATTATCCTCCTAAATAGATTTTTTATTTCTCGATGAGGGTGGAGAGCTTCGCCAGCGCCTTCTCGAATTCGGCGTCGGTGAAGCAGTACTGCATGGTCATATGCTCGCTCCTCAGGGCGACGACCTCCTCGCGGATGTCCTTGTTCCTGAGGATGCAGTCCGCCATGAGCTCAGCCAGCTTGTCGAACTCGGCGTCGCCGAAGCCGAAGCGGGTCATCTCGCTCATGCCCATGCGCAGGGCGCCGGAGGCGGTGAAGCCTTCCTCGTCGGGGGTGGCCTGGTAGTTGACGATGATGTTGTTCTTTTCGAGGCGCTCGGCGATCTCGGGTCCTTCGCCGTAGCCCACGCCCACGATGACCTGGTGGGTCTCGGTGTAGTCGATGGCGGGATCGCCCTTCACGTCCAGACCCTGGGCTTTCAGGGCCTTGGCGAAGTGCTTGGCGTTGTGGACGATGGCCGCCTGGTAGGCGTCCTTGAACTGGTTCATCTCATAGGCCGCCATGAGGAAGCCCAGCTGGGTGCCCAGATGGTGGTTGGAAACGCTGCCGGGGAAGGCCCGGGTCTCGATGGTGTTCCAGAGGCCGTACTTCAAATCGTCCTTGGTCCAGTTGGTGCCGATGACGCCGCGCTGGGGCCCGAAGAAGGTCTAGAGGGTGGAACCGGTGACGATCTCCGCGCCGTCCTGGAAGGGCTTCTGCATCTGGTCCCCGATGAGACCCAGCACGAGGGCCATGTCGTACATGATGGTGG
>JAZRUD010000156.1:0-1558 GCA_045652385.1 Clostridia bacterium | reverse complement strand
GTACCGTATGCGTTTTCGTCACTGCCCAGAATGATGGGCAGAAACGCCTGACGTTCGTTCATATGCGTTCTCCTAATGACCGTTACCGAAGGATGAAATACTGCTCGTACCAGAGGAGGAAGGAATAGACGGTATAGAGCTTGCGGGCGTTGTTCCCCTTGCCGCTCTTGTGCTCCTCCAGCATGGCAAGGAGTCGGTCGGTGTCAAAAAACTCGGCGGCAAAGGGACGAGAAAGCATTTCCTTGACCTTGCCGTAATACTTGTCCTCCCGGAGCCAGACTCGGAAGGGGACCACGAAGCCCAGCTTCTCCCGGTTAGCCCACTCCGAGGGAATGTGAGAAAGAGCCGCCGCCCGGAAGGCCCGCTTTGTGTCCCGGCCCTTCATCTTCTGGGAGGTGGTGAGAGTCCGGGCGACCCGCCAGACCTCCCGGTCAAGATAGGGCACCCGTAGCTCCAAGGAATGAGCCATCGTCATCTTATCGGCCTTCAGGAGGATGTCCCCCGGCAGCCACAGATGCATATCGAGGTAAAGCTTCTTGGTCAGGTCATCACAGTCCTTGACCTTGTCAAAATAGGGCTTCGTCACATCCCGGAAGGACAGCGAGGAGCGATAGGGCTCCTTCAGAAGGGCGTTGGCCTCGGCATCGTCCATGATAAAGGGCTGGCCGATGTAGCTTTCCTCCACCGTCCCGGCGCCGCTACGGAAGAAACGGCGGACGTGGGCCTGGGGGAACCGGCCAAAGACCTTACCCAATGCCCGGCGAAGGCCCAGGGGAAGCTTTTTATAGAGGCGGGCGGGCTCGCTCTCCATATAGGCGGCGTAGCCGCCGAAGAGCTCGTCGGCACCCTCGCCCGACAGCACGACCTTCACGTCCTCCGCCGCCAGGCGGGCCAGATAATAAAGAGGCACCGCCGACAGGTTGGCGTGGGGCTCGTCGGAATGGTACTGCACCGCTGGCAGGGCGTCAAAGAACTCGTCCGCCGAGATCTCCTTGGCCCGGTTGGGCATCCCCAGCCGCTTGCAGAGATGCTCCGCCAGCTCGGTCTCATCAAAGCCGCCCACCTCAAAGCCTACGGTGTAGGTCTTCATGGGCCGCACGGTGGAGGCCACGTAGCTGGAATCCACACCTCCCGACAGGAAGGAGCCAACCTCCACGTCGGCGATCTGGTGGTACTCCACCGAGGAAAGGACGGTCTCGTCGATGATCCGGACCGCCTCCTCAAAGCTGCGACTCTCGGGATCGTAGGTGGGCTCGAAATACCGCACCGTGGTCAGCGTCTCACCGTCGTAGGTAAAATAGCTGCCCGGCGTCAGCTTATAGACCCCCTTGAAGATGGTCTCGGGCAGGGGGGAATACTGAAATTCCAGATAGAGCTTCAGGGCATCGCGGTTCAGCTCCTTCTTGAAGCCGGGATACTGTAAAAAGCTCTTGATCTCGGAGCCGAAGAGGAAGGCTCCCTCCACCATGGCATAGTAGAAGGGCTTGATGCCGAAATAGTCTCTGGCGCCGTAGAGCGTCCGTTCCTTCTTGTCGTAGATAACGAAGGCAAACATACC
>JAZRUD010000155.1:0-8184 GCA_045652385.1 Clostridia bacterium | reverse complement strand
CCCAGCGCCAGCAGCATAGGCAAAAACAGTCCCAGTACCGACAGCGTTCTGCCCGTCAGCATATTCCCGCCAAAGCCCACCGCCATGGCCATGCCCAGGAGCACCAGCTCCAAGGGTATTTTATCGAACCAGTTCCGGGCGACCTCCTGCGTCCCCGTCCGATGGCCTGCGCTGACCAGCAGGAAGATGAACAGGGCCACGGCCAGGACCAGGCACAGGGCCGTCAGGGGGATGGCCCAGTTGCGACAGACGATCAGGGTGTTCACCAGCGTAAGGCCCACGGAATACCGGTCCAGTACGGGGAAGCTGCCGTCGATGCAGTATTCTGCCTTGACGGTATATAGCTCTCCGGGCAGAAACTGTGCGGACAGATGATACTCCCCTTCCTTGATTCGGCTGACATCCGCATCATGGGACCAAGCGTTTAATGCCTCTCGTCTCTCTCTCACAGCCGCATATGCTTCCTCTACAGAGGGATAGGTCCCTTCCATGCGTACAAACTGTTGCAAGCGCAAACAGATAATCCATTCCTTTTGCCTGGAGGCAATCTTCTGTTGTGGATCACCGTTGGTGAAAAGAAGCTCTCCCGCCTCATTATAGATCCTGTACCGGAAATTGGTGCGAGTGGGCTGGAGACCATTATTCGGCGCGATTTGGCAATAAGGTCTGTCGTCCTTATGCTCCATTCCGTCTGTCCACCCGTTCCAGTTGCTACTGAGCAGATTTCTGATTTCCGCTGTCTCCCGGTCCATGAGGTAGTCCACCGCGGCGTCGAACAGTTCCGCGCCCCCGTCGTTGAAGGCGTTGTATTGGAGCAGGGCCGCACAGGCGCCGGCACCCAAAAGGGTCCCCATGGCGAAGATCATGAACAGCACGCCCGCCACGATCCGGGCGGCCAGGGTTAAATTCCATTTTATCATTGCTTCTCTCCCTCTCTTACGTTTTTCTCAAAGCGGTATCCCTTGCCCCAGATGACCTTGATGTACCGGGGCTCGGCAGGGTCGAATTCCAGCTTTTCCCTGAGGTGTCGGATATGGACCGCCACCGCATTCTCGGCCCCGAAGGGCGCTTCGCCCCACACCTTGAGGTAGATGTCCTTGGGGGAGAAGACCTGGCCCGGATGGCCCATGAGGAGCTTCAAAATGTCGTACTCCCGGGGCGTCAGGCTCACCGGCTCCCCGTCCAAGGTGACGGTCTTGCTCGTGTCGTCCAGGCTCACGCCGCCGATGGTGAGGACGGACGGCCTTGGTTCCCCGCCGCCCAGCTGCAAATACCGGCGAAGCTGGGACCGGACCCGGGCCAGCAGCTCCACGGGGTTGAAGGGCTTGGTGATGTAGTCGTCCGCGCCGAGATTGAGCCCCAGGACCTTGTCCGTGTCCTCAGACTTGGCCGTGAGCAGGATCACGGGCACGTTGCTCTTTTCCCGGATGCGGGTCATGGCGGGGATGCCGTCCATCTGCGGCATCATGATGTCCAGGAGGATGAGGTGGATCTCCTCCCGGTCGAGGGCCGCCACCGCCTCCGCGCCGGTATAGGCGGTCACCACCTCGTGGCCCTCCGCCTCCAGATAGATCTTCAAAGCGTTCACGATGTCCCGTTCGTCGTCACAGACCAGAATGCGATACATAGGCGTTTCTCCTTCCCTTCTTCCGGGG
This sequence comes from Clostridia bacterium, assembly GCA_045652385.1. Taxonomy (GTDB): domain Bacteria; phylum Bacillota; class Clostridia; order Christensenellales; family CAG-138; genus RUG472. Next base: position 6,529 of record JAZRUD010000155.1, on the reverse strand, counting down.
CTATCATATCGAAAAAGCTTTTAAGAAACAACGGGGGAGAGTTTAAGAAGTGATTAAGATAGAGCAAGTGTTTTCTTTTGCGACTTTTTCTCTTTGGACAAAGGAGAAAAAGTCGCCCAAAAAGAGAAACTTAAAAAGGGATTGCGGCATGACCACAGTCCCTTCATTCTTCTTAAGCTTCTCTTTTTTCCGCCGCTTTTTTCCTCTACGCCGAAGAGAAAAAAGCGGCAAAAGAAAGCATCCCTATTCGTCGATCAGATCGTCCTCGGGTTCGTCCTCGTCCACCCAGGAGGGGTCCTGCTCGACCAGGAGCCGGAGGACCCGAAGGTTGTTGCGCTTCAAAATGGTGACGGTGAGATCCTCGAAGGTAAAGCTTTCCCGGAGCTTGGGGTAGCCCCCCAGCATCTCCACGGCCCAGCCGCCCACGGTGGCGTTGTCGTCGTCGATCTCCTCCTCGTCCTTATCGAACTCGGCGAAGAAGTCGTCCAGGCGCATATCCCCGTCCACCTCGTAGGTGTGAGGCTTGACCTCCACGAACTCCTCCTCGATCTCGTCGGACTCGTCCCAGATGTCGCCCACCAGCTGCTCCAGCACGTCCTCCATGGTGAGGATGCCCATAGTCCCGCCGTACTCGTCGGTGACCACGACCATATGCCCCTTCTTTTTGCGCATGGTGTTGAACACGTCGTCCAGGGGCATGGTCTTGTGCACGAAGATGGGCGGCAGGAGCAGCTTTTCGATATCCGCGTCCGCGTCCTTCACCAGGGCCTTATAGAGGTGGTTGAGATGCAGGATGCCCACGACGTTGTCCATGGTCCCCTGATAGACGGGGATGCGGGTGTAGGGCGACGCGAAGGCCACCTTCAGCATCTCCTCCCGAGGATCGTCCAGGTCGATGGCCACCAGGTCCACCCGGGGGGTGATGACCTCGTAAGCCAGCACGTCGCCGAAGTCCAGGGCAGATTGCAGCAGGTCCGCCGTGTCCTCGTCCACCACGCCCTCGTCCTCCACGGTCTCGATGATGGTCTCAAGATCGTCCTCCGTGACCGCCGGGCCGCTGTTTTGCCCCCGCTCCCAAAGCCGGGAGACGAAGTGCAGAAGCTTTTGGAGGGCCCAGGTCAACGGCCAGGTGAGCCCCATCCACAGCCGCATGGGCACCGCGGCGAGATTGCAGAATCGCTCGGGCTGGGCGCTGGCGATGATCTTCGGCGAGATCTCGCCGAAGGTGATGATAACAAGGGTCATGACGGCGGTGGCCGCCCAGGCGCCCTTCTCGCCCATGAGCCCCACGGCGATGACCGTGGCCAGGGCAGAGGCGCCGATGTTCACCAGATTGTTCCCCACCAGAATGGAGATTAGCGCCTTCTCGAACCGCTTCTTTACCTTCAGGGCCAGGGGATACGCCCCGCCCTTCGTCTCGGCGGCGTGCTCTAAGCGCAGCTCCTGGGCCGCAGAGTAGGCGATCTCAGAGCCGGAGAAGAAGGCGGATAGAAGGATGCAGACTAAGATGAGCAAGAGGTTCACGATCATAGGTCGTCACCTCCCGCGGGGGCCTTGTCGTCCTCGTCGTAGATCTCCCCCACCAGCTCCTCAAGAATGTCCTCCACGGTGACGATGCCCAGGGGCCTTCCGTCCGCGTCCCGGACGATGGCGGCATGGACCCGCTGGCTGGAGAGGGTGTCCAGCAGCTCGTCGATGGGTATACCCACGGTGACGAAGGTGGGTTTATCCATGACCCGGCTCAACGACACGTGGCCCTGGCGCTGGATATACGACTTCAGGTATTTGCGAATCTGGAGCATGCCCACCACGTTCCCGTCCCGGTCCACCACGGGCAGGCGGGAATGGGGGCTGGCCTCGATGAGCCCCACGATGGTCTTGGGGGACATGTCGCTGCGCAGCACCGACACCTGGTCCCAGGACGTGAACACGTCCCGGACGGGCGTCTCGGTGAACTCCAGAGCGCTCTGGACCAGTTCGGCCGTGTCCTCGTCCACGCCGTTTTCCTCGTCGGGGATGATGGAGTCGATGATGTCGTGGAGCTCGTCCTCGGTGACGGTGGGATCCTCGTCCTCGGGCACCCGGGCCGCCTTCTTGAGGGATCGGCTTAGGCCGGTGAACAGGTGGATGAAGGGCTTCAATACCCGCATGAGGAGCAGCAGCGGCGTGGCGCAGAACAGGGCGAACTTCTCCGAGCAGGCCTTGGCGAAGGACTTGGGGATCATCTCCGCCGCCAGGAACACCAAAAGGGCCGTCACCACCGTGGTGGCCGCCACCGCCCCCTCGCCCCACAGGCGGGTGGCCGTCAGCGTAGCGAGGGCCGCGCTGCCGATATGCATGATGTTGTTGCCGATGAGAATGGCCGACAGGGCTTCCTCGAAATGGTCCAGGATATAGAGCACGCGCCGCGCCCGCCGATCGCCGTCGTCCGCATAGCTCATCATACGGATCCGGTTCACGGTGGACAGGGCCGTCTCGCTGCCGGCAAAGAAAGCGCTGAACACGAGCAGCGCCAGAAAGAACAGAACAAGGCCTGCGGAGCTCTGCCCCGCCGCCTGGGGAACGGACTCGTTCAGCAGCATGCCTATGGGAATGCTACTGGGATCTGCGTCCACGAAAAAACCACCTCACAAAAACAGTATTACAAGTGCTTATTATACAAGAGGATCCCGCGCCTTGCAAGCGGCAGACCTCGGTTTTATACGTTTTTCACGAAAAAAGTCAGCCCTCGGCCAAAAGATCGATCACCACGATCTCGGACCGGCAGCCGGTCTTGAACCGCAGGGCCCAGTTGCTGATGCCGGAGGAGACGATGAAATCCGTGTTCTGCCGCCGCTCGTGGCCGTACCGGAGGGCGTTCTCGCCGATCCACTCCCCCACGTGCCGGACAGGGATGAACTGGCCCCCGTGGGTATGGCCGCACAGCACCAGGTCCGCCCCGGCCTCAGCTTCGGCGTCGAAGTCGTGGGGCTGATGGTCCAGAAGGACGACGTAGTCCGCCCGGTCCACTTCGGAAAGGAGCGACGCTGCGCTCGCACGCCCGCCGCTGCGCTGTTCCTCGGATCGGTCCTTCCGCCCCGCCACGGTGAGCTCGCCCAGATCCACGGTCTCGTCCTCCAGGATCATCACGCCGTTCCTCGTCAGCGCTTCCCGCAGTTCCGCACCGGTCCAGCCCCGGCCGTTGTCGCTGTAATAGCCCTTGTCGTGGTTGCCGAAGACGTAGTAGACTCCCATCGGCGCGGTGAGCTGCCCCAGGGCGTCACAGGCCCCCAGCATATCCGCACGGGAGGTGTCGTCATCCACGAAGTCGCCGGTGATCACCACCGCGTCCGGACGCTGGGCGTTGATCGTCTGCATGTGCGTCAAAAAGCCGTCGGCGTGGAAGGTGGCCCCGATATGGGAATCGGTGATCTGCACCAGGCGCACGTTTCGGGAAAGCTTGGAGGTCCCGAACGTATAGACGGTGGTCCATACGTGATTGTCGGCCACCCAGCCCCCGGCGAGCCACAGGGCGCACAGGACCATGGCCGCCGCTCCCGCCCAATAGCGTTTCGGCTGCCGCTTGCGTATTTTGGTTATGATGAGGGAAACCAGGTCGCAGACCAGCCAGAAGGCCACCAGATGGATGAGGCAGATGATGGCGTTCATCATGTTCAGCGTCGCCCAGAGGATGGCGATCACCACTCCGAAGAAAGCGAAGCACAGCAGCCGCGCCGCGCCCTTTTTGCCGCGGGTCAGCCGAAGCACCGTCGAAAAGCGAGCCGCCCGAAAAGAGATATAGAGGAGCCCCGCCGCGAACACCGTCAGCACGGTCCCGATGATCATAAACCACATTGACATAAACCTAACCCTTCGATCACCTTTCCGTGCCCATTGGTTTTATTCCGGTTCGTTCCTGAAGGCCATGCCGATCCACTGGCCCTGTTCCACCCGTACCTCTCGGCCTTCCGCTGTCTTTTCGGCCAATTCGGGCAACAGCCGCACCCTGTCCTTCTCGAACAGAAGGGTGATGGTGGACCCGGCCAAATCGAAATAGCCCTTCTCCCGGCCTCGTTCCGTGGGCCCCTCGGGCCGGTTCACGATACCTCCCACCACCAGAGCGCCGATCTCCGTTTGCACCACGGGGCCGAAATTGTCCGTATCCAGCAAACACCAGCTGCGGCGGTTCAGAACGAAGATGGGATAATGCTCGCAGGCGATGGGCTGAACGCTGTGGAGCTGCCCCTCGATATAATGATTCTGTCCCTGACGACCGCCGTCGATGTACACATAATGATGATAGTCATAGGCGCAGAGCCGGAAGGCCAAGATGAGTCCGTCCCGATAGCGCTCCGCCAGGGCGGGATCGTTCAGCAGGTCCTCTACCCGGTATCGGGAGCCCTTGATCGTGAAGCTGCTTTTCTCCGTGACAGGAAAGGCGCTGAGCCAGCCGTCGCAGGGGCTGACGAGATGATCGGGCGCCATGTCCGGTTCCCGGTTCGTCCGTTCCCGCAGGAAGAATTCACGATAGGTAGCGTATTTCCGCGTCAGGGGAATGTCGTTCTTCCGCGCGAACCGAGCGATATACGGTCGGGACCAGGGGGAGCGCAGATACCACACGGCCAGCCGATCGAGATGCAGCCCCCGGACGATCTGCAGGAGACACCGCCCGCAGGCAGTACCGTACAGAAAGCGGACGGAACCGTCGTTCTCAGGCGTTTGCGTCATTGCTCTTACGCTCCTTCCGCCGCCGGCGACGGGAACCCCGCAGCCTCGGTTTACGCTTCACGGACAGGGATGGTTTGCGGATGGAGAAGGGCGTCAGAAAGGCGCCTGCCACGACGAGCATCGTCAGCGGCCCCATGACGTGCAGCGGCCAACGGCGCAGACCCCCGATGAAATACAGCAGGGGGAAGATGAGGGCGGCGCTGGTCACCGGCAGGCCCAGATACACCTTCCGACGGCCTGTGTCGAAGTCCTGCCGCGATTCCTCGTCCACGTTGAACCAGGCCAGGCGGATGAGGGCGCAGAGCACATAGGCGGCGCAGGCCACGGTCCGAAGCCAGGTGCCGCCCAGGGAATAGACGATCACGGCGGGCAGCACGCCGAAACAGACGAGGTCGCTCAGAGAGTCGATCTGGATGCCGAACCGCTTTTCGCTGCGGGTGCGCTCCTTCTTGGTGGAGGCCACCTTTCCGTCGAACATATCACAGAGGCCCGCGCCCATGAGGCACAGGACCGACGCCGTGAGATTGCCTTCGAAGGCGCAGAGGATGCCGGAAAAACCGAACAGGAGCCCTATATAGGTGAGGATCACCGTGTAGTTATAGATACCAAGCATATGACCTCGATAGCGCATGCTTTTAGGATTTTTTCCAAAAATAGCACAATAACCGCGCTCCTGTCAAGTGAGCGCGGCTGGCGACGGCACAAAAGAACGGATCAAATCCCTCCTCAGGAGATCATGTCCCCCTGGTGCGCGATGAGCGTAGCGTCGTAGACGCCCTCCACCCGCATGAACTTGTCCACGAAGCCGGTCTCGCTCTGACGGACCCGGAGCTCCACGGTCATCTCGATGCCTTCCCGCTGGACGGTCTTGGACTTGATCCGGCCCTGGGGCAGCTGAGCCACCATCTGTTTGATCTGCTTCGACGCGCTCTCGTCATAGTGGAGGATCAAAAGGTACGGCATGGTGGAACGGCCCTTGATGACGGAGATGGCGATCATGCACAGGCCGATGAACACGGCTGCGATGATGCCGGCGATGAAATACCCCGCGCCCAGAGCGATGCCCTCGGCGATGGCCCAGAACATGAACACCGTGTCGATGGGGTCCTTGATGGCGGTGCGGAAACGGACAATGGACAGAGCGCCCACCATGCCCAGGCTCAGCTTCACGTTGTTGGCCATGAACATGATGACCGTGGCAGTGACCATGCAAAGCATCACCAGGCTCAGGTTGAAGGTCCTCGAATAGATGACCCCGGCGAAGGTGATCCGATAGATGAAGAACACGTAGAGCCCCACCAGGAAGGCCGCCAGCACCGTGAGAATGGTGAGCATGGGCTGATAGTTCTGCAGCTGCAAGATGTACTGAAATACGTTGTCCATTGTTTTCTCCTTTTCCTGCGAATGTTTATCAAAAATCGAACTGACGGCAGTAAAGATATTTGCTGGCCGCCGTGTGGGAAGCCGCGTTTACCTGGAGGAGGGAGCGCACGTAACTGGGCAGATACCTGTTGAACTTGACCTCCAGGATGCACCCGTTGGGGAACTCCGTGGCCGGGAAGGTGGGCGTGTTGGGATTGAAGAGGTCCGTGCACCGAAGTCCCGTGCGGATATTGCGGTCGATGGTGATGCGCACGTCCTCCAGAGGGAAGACGAAGGGCTCCCGATCGTAGTCCACCAGGACCTTGGGCCGCCACCCCTCGGTGCGGAGCGCCGCATAGAGCTCGGCGGCGAAATCCTCCTGCCGGTGGAGCAAAAAGGCGTATTCCCCCGCCAGGATGGCGTCGCACTGCTGCCGGGTGATGGGCAGGCTCTTCTTGCC
>JAZRUD010000154.1:0-1223 GCA_045652385.1 Clostridia bacterium | reverse complement strand
TCGATGTGCTGCAGGGGGATGTCCAGATACGGGATCAGCTTCTCCCCCTGGGCCAGGGTGTCCAGCAGCGCCTCGTTCACCGTGTCGGGGTAGGTGTAGAGGACCCGGACCCAGTGAAGGGAATCGATGCCGTTGAGCTCCTTCAACAGGGGCACCAGCATGGACTTCCCGTACCGGTCCACCCCGTAGCCCGAGGTATCCTGGGCGATGACGGTGAGCTCCGTGACGCCCCGATCCGCCAGCCCCTTGGCCTCGTCGACGAGCTGCTCCAGGGGGTCCGAACGCAGGTTCCCGCGAATGGGGGGGATGGCGCAGTAGGTGCAGCGGTTGTTGCACCCGTCGCCGGTCCTAAGGAAGGCCCGATAGGGAGGCGTGGTCAAAAGCCGGTCGGAGAGGCCGCAGCTGCGCCGGGGCAGAGGCGTCCCCAGCTTCTCAGAAAGGAGTTTCGGGAGCTTCTCGTACTCCCGGACCCCCAGCAGAATGTCGATCTCCGGCAGCGCCTCCAAAAGGTCTGTCCGGTATCGCTCCGTGAGGCAGCCCGTGGCCACCAGCGCCCGGCAGCAACCGGTCTGTCTATATTGGGCCATTTCCAAAATGGTGTTGATGGATTCCTCCTTGGCCGGGTCGATGAACCCGCAGGTGTTCACGATCAGCACCTCCGCCGCGGCGGGATCGGGGGTGAACGTGTAGCCGAACCGCTGCAAAAGGCCCAGCATCCGCTCCGTGTCCACCTGGTTCTTGGCACAGCCCAAACTGACGACGCCTACCTTCATACCTTCTCCTCGTCAGCGCTCATTGAGCGCGCGTCCCAGGGCGCTTCGTCGTCCTCCGCGCCTTCGTCGTCCGCGGCATAGCTGCCGGACCCGTCGCCGAAGATGGCCTCCCACTGGGAACGCTTGATGAGCACCTTCCGGGGCTTGCTGCCGTCGAAGCCGGACACGTAGCCCTGCTCCTCCATCATGTCCACCAGCCGGGCCGCCCGGGCGTAGCCCACGCGAAGCTTGCGCTGGATCATGGAGATGGAGGCCTGGCCGGAGTCGAGCACGATCCGGACCGCTTCGCCCAGAAGCTCGTCCTCCTGCTTGCCCTCGCCGAAGACGCCGCCCTTGGCGCCGCCGGCAGCCCCGGACATGGCCTGTTCCACGTCCTTGTCGTACTGGGGCTCGCTGCCGTTGCGGGTCTTGATATCGTTGACCACCGCCTCCACCTCCTCGTCGGAGACG
>JAZRUD010000153.1:0-4561 GCA_045652385.1 Clostridia bacterium | reverse complement strand
GGACGACTCCCGCATCGACACCCGCTACACCCAGGGCTGGGTGAGCCATCGGACTGCCAGCCTCGAAGAAGCCGTGAAGATCGCCCTCGATCATCAGAAGGCCGGGGAGCCCTGCGCCGTGGCCTACAACGGCAACATCGTTGACCTCTTGGAGTATCTCTATGAAAAGGGCGTCCATGTGGACCTGATGAGCGACCAGACCTCCTGTCATGTGCCTTATGACGGCGGCTATTGCCCCCAGGGCCTGACCTTCGCCCAGCGGACCGAGATGCTGGATAAGGATCCCGACGGCTTCCGCAAGCTGGTGGACAGGTCCCTCCATCATCACTACGAGATGATCTGCAAGTTCCACGAGAGGGGGACCTACTTCTTCGACTACGGCAACAGCTTCCTGAAAGCCGTCTATGATTCCGGCGTGAAGAGCGTCTGCAAGAACGGCGAAAATGACCTGGACGGTTTCGTGTTCCCCTCCTATGTGGAAGACATTCTGGGGCCTCAGCTCTTCGACTTCGGCTACGGTCCCTTCCGCTGGTGCTGCCTGAGCCGTAAGCCGGAGGACCTGGACAAGCCCGACGCTGCCGCCGCCGAATATATCCGCGCCCATAACCGCCGCTATCAGGATTACGACAACTACGTCTGGGTTAGGGACGCCAAAAAGAACAGGCTGGTGGTGGGTACCCAGTGCCGCATCCTGTATCAGGACGCCATGGGCCGCATGAACATCGCCTTGAAGTTCAACGAGATGGTTCGAAACGGTGAGATCGGGCCTGTGATCCTGGGCCGCGACCACCACGACACCGGCGGCACCGACGCGCCTTTCCGCGAGACCTCCAATATCAAGGACGGATCCAACATCATGGCCGATATGGCCACTCAGTGCTACGCGGGCAACGCAGCTCGGGGCATGAGCTATATCGCCCTCCATAACGGCGGAGGCACCGGCATCGGTCGCGCCATCAACGGCGGCTTCGGCATGGTATTGGACGGCTCCGAACGGGTGGACAACATCCTCCTCATGGCCATGCCCTGGGATACCATGGTGGGCGTAGCCCGTCGCAGCTGGGCCCGGAACGAGAACGCTATGACCACCGCCGTGGAGTATAATCAAAAATTCAAGGATACGGACCATATCACCCTGCCGTACTTAGCAGAGGACAGCGTGATAGAAACCGCTTTGCGGGCTGTGGAGGCGTGATATGCTGAACACCATCATGGAATGTGTCCCCAACTTCAGCGAAGGCCGCGATCTTGTCAAGGTCGAAAAGATCGTGGACGCCTTTCGCGGCAAAGAGGGGGTCAAACTCCTGGATTACTCCAGCGACAAGGACCACAACCGCTCCGTGGTCACGGTCATCGGCGAGATCGGACCTCTGGGCGATGCCGTCATCGAAGCCATCGGCATCGCTGCCCAGGTTATCGATCTTACACATCATCAGGGGGAACATCCTCGCATGGGGGCCGCTGACGTGGTGCCGTTCATCCCCATTAAAAACTGTACCGTCCAGGATGCGGACGCCCTGGCTAAACGGGTGGGGAAGGAGGCAGCCGAACGGTTCCAGATCCCCAGCTTCCTCTATGAGAAATCGGCCTCCGCGCCCCATAGGGAGAACCTGGCCGCCATCCGCAAGGGACAGTTCGAGGGCATGTTCGAGAAGATGAAGCTGCCGGAATGGAAGCCGGACTTCGGCCCCGATTCCCCCCATCCTACGGCAGGCGTGTTTGCTGTAGGCGCTCGGATGCCTCTGGTGGCCTTTAACGTGAATCTGGACACGCCGAACCTGCAGATCGCCAAAGATATCGCCGCCCGGGTCCGGCACAGTAGCGGTGGCTATGCCTTTATCAAAGCCTTGGGCGTCATGCTGGAGGAACGGAACATCGCTCAGGTGTCCATGAATCTGACGGACTACACCCATACCGCCGTTTATCGTGCCTATGAAGCTGTCAAGATGGAGGCTCGTCGCTACGGTGTCAACGTGATTGGGACGGAGATCATCGGCATGGTACCCATGGCCGCCCTGATCGATTGCGCGGAGTATTATCTGCAGGTGGAAAACTTCTCCATGAAGCAGGTGCTGGAAAACAATTTTTGAGGTGGTGAATATATGGATATGCAGGAACTAAAAGTGCGTGAGCTCATGGAGCTCACAGCTTCCGACGCTCCGGCGCCCGGCGGCGGCGCCATGGCCGCCCTGTCCGGCGCTTTCGGCGCGGCTTTAGCCGCCATGGTGGGGAGCCTTACCGTCGGGAAAAAGGGATATGAAGAAGTCCAGGCCGAGATGGCCGATATGACGGCCGGAGCCAAGGAACTATCCGAAAGACTCCTTGCCGCCATGGATGAGGACGCCAACTCCTTCAACGGGTATATGACGGCGCTCAAGATGCCTAAAGATACGGATGAGGAAAAGGCCCTTCGCCGCGCCGCCATGCAGGAAGCTCTGAAGAGCGCATCCTTGGTGCCCCTCAACACGGCAAAGATGGCCGCTGAGATATTCCCCCTAGCTGAGGCTGCCGTGAAAAGCGGTAACAAGAACGCCGTCACAGACGGTCTTGTGGCGGCGATGATGGCCCGTACCGCCGTACTGGGCGCATTGCTGAATGTGAAGATCAATCTGGGGTCCATAAAGGATGAGGCTTTCATCGACGAACTCAGAGAGGCATGCGCGATCCTGCAGGCAGAGGCCATCTCGGCGGAACAGCGCGTATTGGACCTGGTGCCTGAGTTGAAATAAGGAGCAATCCATGCCTGTCACCGTCATTGAAAACATCGGTATGCTGGCGTCACCCATGGGCCGCGCAGCTCAATCCGGCAAGGAGCAGGGGGAGATCCGGCTGTTGAGCAACGCCTATCTGTGCTTTGATGAAGGCGTCATCACAGCTGTCGGCCAGGGCAAAGCTCCGGCGGGGGATAAACGGATCGACGCTCGCGGCGAGCTGGTCACGCCCGGGCTGATCGACCCGCATACCCATCTCGTCTTCGGCGGCTGGCGGCAGCACGAGCTCGCCATGAAGCTAAAAGGAGTCACCTATCTGGAGATCCTGGCGGCTGGCGGCGGCATCCTTTCTACGGTAAAGAGCACTCGGGCTGCTTCCGAAGCGGAGCTTGCCGATAAGGCCGGGAAGGAGCTCGAAAAGATGCTTCGCTTGGGTGTCACCACCTGCGAGTGCAAATCCGGCTACGGTCTTACCACCGAGGAAGAGCTGAAGATGCTCCACACTGTGCAGCTGCTCAAGGAACGGCAGCCGGTGGAGCTGATCAGCACCTTTATGGCGGCTCATGCGCTGCCAAAGGAGTATTTAAACGATCGGGAAAGCTATGTCCGACTCATCGTTGACGAGATGCTGCCGCGAGTAGCTGCCGAAGGGCTGGCTGAATTCTGCGACGTATTCTGCGAAACAGGCGCCTTTACCCCCGAGGAGTGCAGGCGTATCCTCCTGGCTGCTCAAAAGCTGGGGCTGGCGTCCAAATGTCACAGCGACGAGATCGATCCCATCGGCGGCACGGAGATGGCCGGCAGCATCGGCGCTGTTTCCTGCGAGCATCTCATCCGCTGTCAGAAAAGCGGCATCGAGGCCATGAAGGAAGGGAGCACCATAGCCTGTTTGCTCCCTGCCACGTCCTTCTATCTCGGCGCTCCCTTCGCCCCGGCTCGAGAGATGATCGAAGCATGCGTACCCGTAGCTTTCGGCAGCGACTTCAATCCCGGTTCCTGCCCCTGCAACAATTTGCCGTTAGCCATGAACATCGGCTGCTACCGCTATCGTATGACGCCGGAGGAGTGTTTGACGGCGGTGACTTTGAACGCAGCCGCTGCCATCTGCAGAGCCGATCGGCTGGGCTCTCTGGAGATCGGTAAACAGGCGGATATCCTGATCTGGGATGCGCCTGATCTTGAATATGTTTTTTATCGCTTCGGCGATTCGCTGGTGGATACCGTCATTAAAAACGGTAACCTCGTATATTCCCATCAATAAGCTCACGGAGAAAAACTATGGAATGGAAATCTGACATCGAAATCGCACAGAGTACCCCTATGGAACCCATCACCAGGATCGCAAAAGATCTTGGGGTGGACGAAAGGTACATCGAACAGTACGGACCTTACAAAGCCAAGATATCCTTGGACTACCTGCGTGTCTGCGATAAGCCCAACGGCAAGCTGATCCTGGTCACCGCCATCACCCCCACGCCGGCGGGGGAAGGAAAGACGACAACCACAGTTGGCCTGGCAGACGGCCTCAAGCGCATCGGGAAGAACGTGGTGGTCGCCCTCAGAGAACCCTCCCTTGGACCGGTGTTCGGCATCAAGGGCGGCGCGGCCGGCGGCGGCTATGCTCAGGTGGTTCCCATGGAGGACATCAACCTGCACTTCACCGGTGACTTCCACGCCATCGGCGCGGCCAACAACCTGCTGGCCGCCATGCTCGACAACCACATTCAGCAGGGCAACGCTCTTGGCATTGACGTTAAGAAGATCACTTGGAAGCGCTGTGTCGATATGAACGACAGACAGCTCAGAAACGTTATTGACGGTCTGGGCGGCAGAATGCAGAAGTCGGAGGC
>JAZRUD010000152.1:0-1908 GCA_045652385.1 Clostridia bacterium | reverse complement strand
GGTATCTCAACACCTTCATCATCGCGGTGGTGGTGGCGGCGGTGCAGACCGTCATCGTGCTCTGCATGTCCTACACCCTCTCCCGGTTCCGCTTCAAGCTCCGCAAGCCCCTCATGCAGTTCATGCTGATCCTGGGCATGTTCCCCGGGATGCTCACCATGATCATCCTCTATCAGGTGCTCAAGGACATCGGCCTCGCGGGCGCCAACGCCATGCCCGGCCTGATCCTGGTGTACGTGGCCTCCTCCGGCATGGGCTACTACGTGTCCAAGGGCTTCTTCGACACGATCCCCAAATCCCTGGACGAGGCGGCCCGGATCGACGGCGCCACGAGAGCGCAGGTGCTGTATAAGATCATCCTGCCGCTCGCGAAGCCCATCGTCATCTACACCGTGCTGACCGCGTTCATGGGCCCCTGGGGCGACTTCGTGTTCGCCAAGTACGTCACCGGCATCACCCCCGAGGCGTGGAACGTGGCCGTGGGCTTGCAGCAGTGGCTGTCCACCAGCACCAACATCTCTGAGAACTACACCATGTTCTGCGCGGGCGGCGTCATCGTGGCTATCCCGGTGGTCATCCTGTTCATGTGCTTACAGAAGTACTACGTGGAAGGCGTCACCGGCGGCGCGGTCAAGGGTTAAGAGCTGAACGGAAAGCGACAAGAAAAGGAGAATTAGTATGGCAAGCGTAAAACTGACCAACGTAAAAAAGGTCTACGATAACAACGTGGTCGCCGTCCACGACTTCAACCTGGACATCAAGGACAAGGAGTTCGTGGTGTTCGTCGGTCCCTCCGGCTGCGGCAAGAGCACCACGCTGCGCATGGTGGCGGGCCTGGAGGAGGTCAGCGGCGGCACCGTGGGGATCGGCGGCGAGGTGGTCAACGATCTGCAGCCCAAGGATCGGAACATCGCCATGGTCTTCCAGAACTACGCCCTGTACCCCCACATGAGCGTGTACGACAACATCGCCTTCTCCCTGCGGCTCCAGAAGATGCCGGAGGACGTGATCTATTCCAAGGTCACCAACGCGGCGGAGATCCTGGGCATCACCGACTATCTGCTGCGCAAGCCCCGGGCCCTGTCCGGCGGCCAGCGGCAGCGTGTGGCCATCGGCCGCGCCATGGTCCGGGATTCCAAGGTGTTCCTCATGGACGAGCCTTTGTCCAACCTGGACGCCAAGCTGAGGAACCAGATGCGGGCCGAGATCATCCTCCTCAGGCAGAAGCTGAACACCACCTTCATCTACGTGACCCACGATCAGACCGAGGCCATGACGTTGGGCGATCGGATCGTCATCATGAAGGACGGCTACATCCAGCAGGTGGGCACCCCCGCCGAGGTGTTCGAGAAGCCCACGAACCTGTTCGTGGCCGAATTCATCGGCGCGCCCAAGATGAACATCGTCCCCACCGAGCTGGTGCGGGAGGGCGACCGCTACTTCGTGACCCCCTGCGGCGCGAAGATCGAGGTCACCGGCGAGAAGGGCGAGCTGCTGAACGAGAAGCGGGTCCGCGGCGGCAAGATCCTGCTGGGCGTGCGGCCCGAGCACATGAAGCTCACCTTCGAGGACGGCCCGGACACCATCCCCGCCCGGCTGGAGGTCAACGAGATGATGGGCAGCGAGCTGCACCTGCACGTGTACACCGAGGACGGCACCCGCTGGATCGTCCGCGTGCCCACCATCGACCTTACCACCGAGCAGCGGGCCTCCCTGGTCAACGGCGCCCGGGTGAACATCACCTGCGTGGGCAAGGTCATGCACTTCTTCGACCCCGAGACGGAGAAGAACCTGATCTATTGATCTATCCCCCAAGCGCAAGCCCGGCCCCGGCCGGGCTTTCAGACTGTCAATAAAGGTGCCAGACCATTTGCGGCGAATTATATATTGAAATAATACTGTAGGTAG
>JAZRUD010000151.1:0-3328 GCA_045652385.1 Clostridia bacterium | reverse complement strand
CCTCCGACTTTCCTTGGAAGAGGAACGATCCTGCAGGTTTTCTGCAGAGAGCACATATTCATGAACCAGGCGCTGCGCCTGCTCCAGCCCTCCGTCCAGATAGACGGCGGCCAGCACCGCCTCAAAGGCGTCGGACAGGATGGAGTCTTTATTCCGACCGTCGCACTGCTCCTCGCCTCGGCTCAACAGCAGGTATTCGCCCAAGCCTAACCGCCGCGCGGCCGCAGACAAAGCACTCTCACACACCAGGGAGGATCGAAGACGCGTCAACGCCCCTTCCCGCATCTCGGGATGGGTATCGAAGAGATGACGGGAAACCAGATGCTCCAGCACCGCGTCCCCCAAATATTCCAATCGCTCATTGTCCTCGCCCATGCGGTGCTGTTCCACCGCCAGCGAGGAGTGCGTCAGCGCACGGCGAAGCAGGCTCTCGTCCCGAAAACGGTAGCCCAGCTTGTCCATACACCGCATCAAATCGACCATGGTACTCGCTCCTATAAAAAGGCCCGCATCCTGCTGGTGCGGGCTGACCCATTCAAACGAAAGGGTATGCTCAAATTATTTGGCAAGATAGCCCACCACATCGCCTACGGTCTTGATGTTGGGCAGCACCTCATCGGGGATCTCCACGTCGAATTCCTGTTCCATGTCCATGACCAGCTCGACGATATCCAGAGAGTCCGCATGCAGATCGTCGATCAAGCTGCTCGAGGGCGTGATGGTCTCCGGGTCGATATCCAACTGCTTGGCGATGATCGCGCGTACTTTCTCAAAATCCATATTTGGCTCCTCCTGTATATAATACGTTATTTCCTGAAATTTACTGACTAATTGTAAAACACAGGCCGCGATCTGTCAACCAATTTTTTCTGCCTCCGACTGCGCGGCAGAGGCTTGGACCGCTGAAGCGATTTTTTGAGTCACGCCGCCGCGCACCAGCTTCTGGGCCTGACGGATGGCGTTGAAAAACGCTTTGGCGTTGGAACTGCCGTGGGCTTTGATCACGCCGCCGTTCACACCCAGCAGCGGTGCGCCGCCCACCTCGGTATAGTCCATCTTTTTCTTCAGGGAGGCAAAGGCAGGTTTGGCGATGGCCCCGCCGATGGTGCCGCGCAATGACCCCATGAGCTCCGTCTTCAGCATGGAGGTGATGGCCTTGGCGGTGCCCTCGGTGCTCTTGAGGAGCACGTTCCCGGCGAAGCCGTCTGTGACCACCACGTCGAAATCTCCGCTCATCAGCTCCCGGGCCTCGCAGTTCCCGGCAAAGCGGATGCCGTCCAGCTCCTTGAGCAGCGGATAGGTCTCCTTGGTGAGCTCGTTCCCCTTCTCCGCTTCCTCACCGTTGTTCAACAGGCCCACGGCGGGGTCCTGCACGCCTTCCACCAGCTCCATATAGGCGCTGCCCATCTGGGCGAACTGGACGAGATACAGGGGCTTGCAGTCCACATTGGCCCCGGCGTCGATGATCATGGTATGGCCCCCCTGCAGATTGGGGATCAGGGGTGCCAGGGCGGGCCGCTGCACGTCCTTGATGCGGCGGATGATGAGGGTGCCGCAGGAAAGGACCGCGCCGGTACTACCTGCGCTGATGAAGCAATCCGCCTCCTTGTCCGCCACCGCCTTGGCGGCCAGGACCATGGAGGAGTTCTTCTTGCGGCGCACCGCCACGGCCGGAGCTTCCTCACAGGTGATGACTTCGGTGGAAGGCTTGACGATCAGCCGGTCAGCCGGATATTCCTTCCCCTCAAGGCAGGCCCTGATCTGCGCCTCGTCGCCGAACAGCCAGATGACAAAGTCGTTTTCCAATTCACGCAGGGCCAGCAGCGCGCCGTCCACCACCGCCTGGGGGGCGTGATCGCCGCCCATAGCATCCAATGCTAAAATCATATTTCGCTCCTTCGTAGACGTTTTCTGTAGTATACATGGATTCGTCCACGATTTCAACCGTTATTCTGTACATGGGAAGGAGCGAAGAACGGGCGACTACCTCTTTTGATGATCCAGGAGCAGCCCTCTCACCATGGCTCCCGCCACGCCTGCAATGATGCAGATGATCAAATCGCCGACCAGGGCCCAGGAGGGAACGAACCCGCCCATGCAAATGCTGAGGCCGACCACCAGGATCACATGGTACAAGGCGCCGGCCACAGCGCCCGTCACCGCCGATCGCTCAGAGGCTTTGCGCAGGGCAAAAAAACCGGCGGCAAAGGGGCAGATCACCTTCAGCACGCCGTTGACCGGGCCGATCGCTCCCTCTCCCGCCTTGTCCCAATACAGCAACAGCGACAGGAGCAGCATGCCCATCAAAGCGATCACACAGCCGATGAGCGCTCCCGTCAGCTGCCGCCAAGTGAATAATCCCTTCGTACGCTTCGTACGCTTTTTCATTTCGAACCTCCCGATATTTTCTGAGAAAGCTTATGCGCCGGGAGTTCGGGAAATGAAAAAGCCGGCCAGCGGCCGGCAAAGGGTTTCGGATGCTTTTATTCCACCACGGACTCGTTCATGGTATTCTCCGCGCCTTTCTCCTCGATCTGGGAGATAGCGCCGCGAGCGAATACCAGATGGATCTTGTCGGGACCGACCTGCATGACCACATAGTCGTCCTTCACAGAGGTGATGGTGCCATAGATGCCGCCGATGGTACGCACCCGATCGCCGGGCCGAATGGAAGCGAGCATCTCCTTGACTTTCTTATCCCGCTTGCGCTGGGGAATGATCATGACGGCCATGAGGACCACCATGATGAGGATCAAAGGAAGGGTGGACATGAGGGAGGAAGCGGTTCCCTCAGCGACCGCGCCCACGACGGGGCCCATGAAAAGATGCAGCATGTACTTCATTTCCTTTCTGAATTTCAACATTGATTTTACGACAGTTTCTCCCCCGCGTCAAGAGCGAAAAAGCTCCTTCGCCTCAGGTCGAAAGCGAAGGAGCTCCTTTCATTTGAGCAGCGAACTGTGCTTGATTGCGCGGGCGGCCCGCTTGCCGTCTCGCTTCATGCGCCGCCATACGTCGGGATAGATGGCGTTCATCGCCGTGACCGCCAGCGCCATGCCGCCGATCATGCCTAAACCTACGCCTGTTGTCTTCATTTCCATGCACCGCCTTTCCTTCAATGGAGGGACAGAATACATCGTCCCTCTCCCGGTAGTATGCGGGAGAGGGACGTGTTGCATGCAGCCATTTTTTGTTTTTTATCCGCGGAGCCGCGCCACCGTCTTCGGAAGCACATCCAGCACCCGGTCGACGTCGTCGTCCTTCGTGAACCGGCCCAGGGACAGCCGAAGCGGCGCAGATCGTCTGCCGTCCAGCAATCCCATGGCCT
>JAZRUD010000150.1:0-1984 GCA_045652385.1 Clostridia bacterium | reverse complement strand
CGATCTTCAAACTGTCGTCCCGGTACACGATGGTGTCTCCCAGGGCCACCTGATACCGGGCGTTGAAGGGTTCCGCCAGGTCGGGGTCCACGCCTATCTCCGAAAAGAACTGCCGATACCGGCCGATCAGCACCTGCTGCTTGGTGATCTCGCCCCGCTCGAGACGCTTCCAGTAGCTGTCGTTGACGGCGGAGTACCGGGCCACCATGTCGTCCGTACATACCCCGAGACCGAACTCAAGGAACAGCTTCTTTACGGCAGCCCTCTCCGCCGCCGAAAAGTCCAGCAGCGTGCCGTCCACGTCCCACAGGATCGCCTTCACCATGTGATCTTTCTCCTTCCTTTTTCCCCATCATATACCATGCGCGGCGAATAATCCAGTCCATACCTTTACTTTTCGACACCTGCGGCGTATACTGGAAAGGAATGAACCAACAGGAGGTTATCTATGGAACGGGTCAACGCGTGGACGACGTATAAGAAGCGGGAAGAAAAGAAGGTCATGGACCTGGGCAAGGCCTATCGGGCCTACCTGGACAACAGCAAGACCGAGCGGGAGTGCGCCAAAGAGACCATCCGCCGGGCCGAGAAGGCCGGGTACACGGATCTCGCCAAGGCCGAAACCCTGCAGGCCGGGGACCGGGTGTACGTGAACACCATGGGCAAGGCGGTCCAGCTGTTCATCATCGGTCAGGAGCCTTTGGAAAAGGGCCTCAACATCGTGGGCGCCCATATCGACAGCCCCCGCATGGACATCAAGCAGAACCCCCTCTATGAGGATTCCGATCTTGCCTATCTCGACACCCACTACTACGGCGGCATCAAGAAGTATCAGTGGGTCACCCTGCCCCTGGCCCTCCACGGCGTGGTGGCGAAGAAGGACGGCACCGTGGTGGACATCGTCATCGGCGAGGACGAGGACGATCCCGTGGTGGGCGTCTCCGATCTGCTCATACACCTGTCCGCCGCTCAGATGGACAAGAAGGCCAGCGTGGTCATCGAGGGCGAGGCTCTCGACGTGATCGTGGGCGGCAAGCCCCAGAAGGACGTGGAGAAGGAGCCCGTGAAGGCGGCCGTTCTCGCCATCCTGAAGGAGAAGTACGGCATGGAGGAGGAGGACTTCGTCTCCGCCGAGATCGAGGTGGTCCCCGCGGGCAAGAGCCGGGACTTCGGTCTGGACCGCAGCATGGTCATCGGCTACGGCCACGACGATCGGGTCTGCGCCTACGCCGAGATCGAGGCCATGTTCCGGATCACCGACACCCCGAAATACACCTGCTGCTGCATCCTGGCCGACAAGGAGGAGATCGGCAGCGTGGGCGCCACGGGCATGCAGGCCCGGTACTTCGAGAACGCCGTGGCGGAGATCATGGATAAAAAGGGCGAATACAGTGAGCTCAAGCTCCGCCGGGCTCTCAACAACAGCCGCATGCCCTCCTGCGACGTGAGCGCGGGCTTCGACCCCGCCTACGCGGCCAGCTTCGAGAAGAAGAACGCCGCCTTCCTGGGCAAGGGCGTGTGCTTCAACAAGTTCACCGGCGCCCGGGGCAAGTCCGGCAGCAACGACGCCAACGCCGAGTACATCGGCAAGCTCCGCGCCATCATGGAGGCGGGCAAGGTGGTCTATCAGACCGCCGAGCTGGGCAAGGTGGACGTGGGCGGCGGCGGCACCATCGCCTACATCTGCGCCCTCTACGGCATGAACGTCATCGACAGCGGCGTGGCGGTCCTCTCCATGCACGCCCCCTGGGAGATCATCTCCAAGGCGGACCTCTACGAGGCGGTGAAAGCCTATCACGCCTTCCTGCTGAACGCCTGACCCATGAAGCTGACCGTTCTCTCCGACAACAACACCCTGATCGACCAGTATTTTCTGGGCGAACCTGCCGTCAGCTACTTTCTGGAGATCGACGGCGCCCTCATCCTGTTTGACACCGGCTACTCCGATGTCTTTCTGAAAAACGCGGAGACGCTGGGCATCGAC
>JAZRUD010000149.1:0-1349 GCA_045652385.1 Clostridia bacterium | reverse complement strand
AATGGTTGCGGGGGAAGGACTTGAACCTACGACCTCCGGGTTATGAGCCCGACGAGCTACCGACTGCTCTACCCCGCGACGAATAACTTCCCTGAGGAAGTATTAGGGAGTATATCAGCAATCGATGGGTTTGTCAAGAGGCGAAAGGGAGGAAAAACGGAGAAGAAAACGGGCGGATCGGCAGATTGTGAACGCTTTGTATATTCGGCCGGCGTCGGTTGACTTTCGACACAAAGCATAATAAAGTGATATCAGGAGGATAGCTCATGAATGTGTTGTTCTTTCTGAAGCCCAAGCAGGAGGTGTGCGTGCTGCACAAGTGCTATACCCTGCGCCAGGGCATCGAGAAGCTTCGGCAGTACGGCTTTGCGGCGGTCCCTGTGATCGACGAGGAGGGCCGGTATTGCGGCACCGTCACCGAGGGCGATCTGCTCAGACAGGTGCTCCAACATGAAAACAAGGCGGAGTGGGAGCAGATACCCCTCCGGGAGGCCATGCGGACGGACGTGAAGAAGCCCGTGAACGTGATGGCGGACATGGACGAACTTTTGTCCGTGGCGGTGAACCAGAACTTCGTGCCCGTGGTGGACGACCGGGGCATGTTCATCGGCATCGTCACCCGGCAGGATATTTTGCGGTACTTCGCTCGGGAGTACAAGGCGCTGGAACAGCAGAAGGCGGAGGGCTGAGCATGGCCATTCAGGGCGTCGATCAGCCCGACCATATCCAAATAAGCGAAGATTTGCGGCTGCGCCGGTACGATGGCACAGCCGATTTTGCGTTCGGCTGGTATCAGGACCCGGAGCTCGTATACCTGGTGGACGGGGTGAGAAAGCCCTACGACCGGGAGACGCTGTACGCCATGTATACCTACCTGGACCAGCATGGGGAACTGTATTTCATCGAAGCCCGGGCGGACGGCGCCTATGTGCCCATTGGCGACGTGTCCTTTTCCGAGACGGATCTGCCCATCGTCATCGGCGCGCCGGAATACCGGGGCCGGGGCGTGGGTCGGCAGGTGATCCGAGCGCTGATGGACCGGGGACGGCAGCTGGGCTATGAAGCCCTGGGCGTGCGGGAGATCTACGATTTCAACGCCGCCTCCGTCCGCTGCTTCACGGCCTGCGGGTTCCGGCCCGTGGAGCGCACGGAAAAGGGATGGCGGTACGAGGCGAAGCTATAAGGGGGAATGAACGTGGCGTGGGTTTTCATGGATCTGGAAATGAAGCCGGTGGACAGGCAGTTCCGGCGGCAGTGGGATATCTGCCGGCAGGAGGTGATCGAGTTCGGGGCTGTCAAGCTGGGGGAGGACCTCAGCGAGATCGACAGCTTCCGGGTCCTGGTGAAGC
>JAZRUD010000148.1:0-3291 GCA_045652385.1 Clostridia bacterium | reverse complement strand
CTTCCCCGACAAGCTGGGCAAGCTGAAGGAAGGATATGCCGCGGACATCATCGTCATGGACTACAAGCCCTTCTCCCCCTTCTCCGGGGACAATATCGACGGCCATATGATCTTCGGCATGACGGGCCGCCAGTGCGAGTTCACCATGTGCGCCGGCAAGATCCTCATGCAGGATCGGAAGCTGGTTGGCGTCGACGAGGAAGCTGTCAACGCCCACACCATGGAGGAGAGCGTCAAGCTTTGGAAGGCTCTCGACAGCTATAACGGATAAAGGAATCAGGAGGCAAGACTATGAGTGAACGCATGAATCCCATCCCTTTTGAAAAGCTCCTGGACCGGGTGCTGAACGAGTACGCCCGGGAGGGCACCGTGTTCGGCGTGCACGCCAAATACGAGGCGGAGCGTCAGGGTCTGCCCCTGTTCGGCGGGCGGATCGAGACCCCCTTCGGGCCCGCCGCCGGTCCCAACACCCAGCTGTCAGAAAACATCATAGCTGGATACTTCACCGGCGCTCGGTTCTTCGAGCTTAAGACCGTTCAGAAGATGGACGGCGAGGACCTGGCCCGCTGCATCAACCGTCCCTGCATCAAGGCGGACGACGAAGGGTACAACTGCGAATGGTCCACGGAGCTTACCGTGCCCCAGGCCTTCACGGAGTACGTGAACGCCTACGTGGTCATCAAGATCATCTCGAAGCTCTGGCATCTGGGCGACCCCAACGGGTTCATGTTCAATATGAGCGTGGGCTACGATCTGGCCGGAATCAAGACGGAAAAGATCGACACCTTCATCGACGGCATGAAGGACGCCTCCGGAACCGAGGCCTTTCAAAAGGCCCTGAAGGAAGCCAAGAAGCAGTTGCCGGAGCTCTCCGACTACATCGACAGCATCGATCCCCATATCTGCACCAGCGTCACCATCTCCACCCTCCACGGCTGCCCGCCCCAGGAGATCGAAAGCATCGCAAGCTATCTCATCACCGAGAAGAAGCTCCACACCCTGGTGAAGTGCAACCCCACCATTCTGGGCTACGACTTCGCCCGTCAGCGCCTCGACGAGGCCGGGTTCGACTACGTGTCCTTCGACGATCACCACTTCAAAGAGGACCTGCAATACAAGGACGCGGTGCCCATGTTCCGTCGGTTGCTGAAGCTGGCGGCGGAAAGCGGCGTCTCCTTCGGTCTGAAGCTCAGCAACACCTGCCCCGTGGACGTGAAAGCGGGCGAGCTCCCCAGCGAGGAGATGTACATGAGCGGCAAGTCGCTGTACCTGCTGACCATCGAGATGGCCGCCCGCATGGCGGAGGAATTCGACGGAAAGCTCCGGCTGTCCTTCTCCGGCGGCGCGGACGCCTTCAACATCAAAGCCCTGTTCCGGGCCGGCATCTGGCCCATCACCGTGGCCACCACCATTCTGAAACCCGGCGGCTACGATCGGTTCCACGAGCTTGCTCAGGAGATCTCCCGCTGCGCCTACAAACCCTTCACGGGCGTGAACCCCGCGGCGGTCCGGACACTCTCGGACAAGGCGGCCCAGGACGTACACCATCGCAAGCCCATCAAGCCCCTGCCCAGCCGCAAGAGCCGGGAGCAGGTGCCTCTGCTGAACTGCTTCACCGCCCCCTGCCAGGGCGGCTGCCCCATCCATCAGGACATCCCCGGATATCTGGCGCTGAACGAAAAGGGCAAGTATCCTGAATCGTTGAAGCTCATCACGGAGAAGAACGCCCTGCCCTTCATCACCGGCACCATCTGCGCCCATCCCTGCATGAGCCGCTGCACCCGGAACTTCTACGACGAGAGCGTGAACATCCGCAAGGCCAAGCTCACCGCCGCCCGCAAGGGCTTCGGCGCCCTTATCGCCCGAGGCGTAAAGAAGGAGAAGCTGACGAAGGCCAAGGTGGCTGTGGTCGGCGGCGGTCCGGCGGGCATGGCGGCTGCCTTCTATCTCACCCGGGCCGGGGCCAAGGTCACTGTCTTCGAGAAGGAGAAGGAGCTGGGCGGCACCGTTCGCCACGTCATCCCCGCCTTCCGCATCCCCGCAGCGGCCATCGACCGGGACGTGAAGCTCGTTTCCTCCCTGGGCGCCGATTTCGTGCTCGGCGCGCCCGCCCCCGCCCTTTCGGAGCTGGAGAAGGAATATGACTACATCCTGCTGGCCGTAGGCGCCGAGAAAGCCTCCCGACTGGATATCGGCGGCAAGGAATACAACGCCATCGAGTTTTTGAAGGCCCTGAAGCGGAACGATCCCCTGGAATTGGGCGAGCACGTGATCGTTATCGGCGCGGGCAACACGGCCATGGACTGCGCCCGGGCGGCCCTCCGTGCCCCCGGCGTGAAAGACGTGTCCATCGTCTATCGGCGCACCAAAAAGTATATGCCCGCTGACGAGGAGGAAATGCTGCTTGCGTTGAAGGAGGGCGTGCAGTTCAAGGAGCTGCTGGCTCCCGTGAAGGCCGACGGCGAAAGGCTTGTCTGCCATCGGATGATCCTGGGCGAGCCGGACGCCTCCGGTCGCCGGAGCCCTGTGGATACAGGCGAGGAGGTCTCCCTCCCCTGCTCCTCCGTTATCGCTTCCCTGGGCGAGAAGGTGGATACCGATCTGCTCAACGCCTACGGCGCAGGCTTCAACGAGAAGGGGCGGCCCGTGCTGCAAAACGGGAAAATCTTCGTCCTGGGCGACGCCCGGCGGGGTCCCGCCACCGTGGTGGAAGCCATGGCCGACGCCATGGCAGCTACGGAAGCCATCGTGGGCGAGGCGCGGCAATACAGCCTGCCCAAGGGCGCCGAAGCGGGCAAGGAGAAGCTCATCGCCCGCAAGGCGACGGTGAAGCTCGACGGTGATCCCGAGGACGTGTGCCTGCACTGCAACGAACTCTGCGAAAACTGCGTGTCCGTGTGTCCCAATCGGGCCAATGCCGCCATCCAGGTGCCCGGCAGGAAAGAGCCTCAGATCCTGCACCTCGATTACCTATGCAACGAGTGCGGCAACTGCGCCTCCTTCTGCCCCTACGCCTCCCGGCCCTACAAGGACAAGTTCACCCTGTTCGAGAACGAGAAGGACTTTGCGGACAGCACCAACCAGGGCTTCTGCGTGACCAATCTGAAAAAGAAGCAGGTGAAGGTCCGGCTGAACGGCGCGGAAAAGAAATACGATCTGAACAAGGAGAACGACCTCGACAAGGATATCGAAATGCTGATCCTGACGGTAATGAAGGACTACCCCTATCTGCTTGTGTAGCTGTCCTTAGGGAATCATCCGCCTCCACGAGACGGGTTTTCCCACCGTCGA
>JAZRUD010000147.1:0-3330 GCA_045652385.1 Clostridia bacterium | reverse complement strand
CTACGATCTTGCGGGGCTGATCCAGGACAGCGGCATCGTGTTCTACGGAGGGATGCTGTTCTTCCTCCTGTCGGTCGATCTGTGCATCCGCCGGTTCGTGCTCTTCAAGCGGGCCTCCGGCTGGGGCCTCGCCGCCCTGGCGGTGCCCCTCTTTCACGGATTCGCCCGGATCGGCTGCTACTTCGGCCGCTGCTGCTACGGGATCATCCTGGACGGGCCCTTCTTCGCCCGGTTCTTCGAGCATCGGCTGCCGGTGCAGCTGATCGAATCGGCCTTCAACTTTTCGCTGTTCGTCGTCCTGCTGCTCCTGTTCTACTATCGTAAGAAGAGCCGGGGGAAGCTGGTGCGGGGATACCTGTGGGCCTACGCCTCCTTCCGGTTCCTGATCGAGTTTTTCCGGGGCGATGCCGTGCGCGGCGGCTTCGGTCCCCTGTCCTTCTCCCAATGGGTGAGCCTCGCCATCCTTTTGGGGCTGATCGTCCGCGCCATCCTGCGCCATAGGAGGAAAGCTGTATGAAGAAACGTACCTGGATCGCCCTCATTCTGGTGGGCCTGGTGGGTCAGTTCGCCTGGACCATCGAGAACATGTACTTCAACGTGTTCCTGTACAACGCCATCGCCCCCGATCCCGCGGCCATCGCCTGGATGGTGGCTTTGAGCGCCGTGGCGGCCACGCTGACCACCCTGCTCATGGGGGCCCTCTCCGACCGAGTGGGCAAGCGCAAGCCGTTCATCTCCCTGGGGTACATCCTCTGGGGCCTTTCCGTCATGGCCTTCGCCCTGCTCGCCAAGCCCGAGCGGTTGGCCGGGTTCCAATCGGCCTACGCCAGGGGCATCCTGACCGGCCCCATCCTGGTGGTCATCCTGGACTGCGTCATGACCTTCTTCGGGTCCACGGCCAACGACGCCGCCTTCAACGCCTACGTGACGGACGTGACCACCCAGCAGAACCGGGGCCGGGCGGAGAGCGTGCTGGCCATTTTGCCCCTCATCTCCATGCTGGTGATCTTCGGCGTTTTCGACGGCTGGACCCAGAAGGGGGACTGGTTCACCTTCTTCCTGTTCTTCGGCGTTCTCATGAGCGCGACGGGCCTCCTGTCTCTGTTCCTGGTCAGGGACAGCGAAGCGTTGCAGCCCCGCAGGGACAGCTATTTCAAGAATCTTCTGTACGGCTTCACGCCCCGGGTCATTCAGGGGCTGCCGGAGCTGTATCTTTCCCTCCTGGCCTTCACCCTCTTCTCCATCGGCGTGCAGGTGTTCTTCCCCTATCTCATCGTCTACTTCCAGCACTATCTGAACATGGACAACTACGCCCTGGTGCTGGGGGTGGTGTTGCTGTTCGCGTCCCTGGTCAGCGTGCTGGCCGGCCGGTTCCTGGATAAATACGGCAAGCTGAACTTCGTCCTGCCCGCCGCAGCCGTGATGATCGGCGGCCTGCTGGGCCTGTATTTCGTCCGGTCCATGGCCGGGGTCATGATTACCGGGGCCGTCATGATGTCCGGGTATATGCTGGTGACCGCCGCCCTGTCCGCCCTCATCCGGGACTATACCCCCAAGGACAAGGCCGGCCATTTCCAGGGCGTGCGCATGGTGTTCGCCGTGTGTTTGCCCATGATCATCGGGCCCTTCATCGGCTCGGCGGTGATCCGCCGAAGCGGCGCGGTGTATGAGGATCTGGGCGTCATGAAGAACGTGCCCACCCCCGCCATCTTCCTGGCGGCGGCGGTGTGCGTGCTGCTGCTCCTGATCCCCGTCCTCAGGCTCTACAGGAGGAAGAAGGCATGAAGACCATCTGGGGCGAGCAGCTTCGGGAAAGCAGCGTCCTGCCGGAATACCCCCGGCCCCAGCTGAAGCGGAACAGCTTCTTGAACCTGAACGGGCCCTGGCAATTCTATATGGGGCCGGCTGACGGGAAGCCGGATCGGCTCCCGGAGACCATTTTGGTGCCCTTCTCCCCGGAAAGCGAGCTGAGCGGCATCCGTCGGAAGAAGGAGAGCGGGGACATCCTCTGCTATCGGCGGAGCTTCGTTCTGCCGGAGGGGTTTTTGCGGGGGCGGCTGCTCCTGCACTTCGGGGCCGTGGATCTGGTGGCCACCGTGTCTGTCAACGGCCGGGAGTGCGGCACCCATCGGGGCGGCTACTGGCCCTTCACCTACGACATAACCGATCTGCTGCGGGAGAAGAACGTGATCGAGGTGGTCGTGGAGGACGACGGAGCGGAGTCGAATCTGGACGCCCGGGGCAAGCAGAGCGTGAAGCCCGGCGGCATCTGGTACACGGCCCAGAGCGGCATCTGGCAGACGGTTTGGCTGGAGAGCGTGCCGAAGCAGTATATCACGGGGTTGAAGGTCACGCCCCTTTTCGACGAGGAGGCGGCCCGGATCGAGATCGAGACCAACGCCCCCGGCAAGTGCCTCATCCACCTGGACGGCATGATCTACGCCGCCGCGGCAGGGTCGCCCGTCCACGTGCCCGTGGAGAACATGCGGCCCTGGTGCCCGGAGGACCCATACCTCTACCATTTCTCCGTCACCTTCGGCGAGGACCGGGTGGAAAGCTATTTCGGCATGCGCAAGTGCTCGGTGGAGAAGGACAAGGCGGGCGTGCCCCGGCTGTTCCTCAACGGCAAGCCCCTGTTTCACAACGGGCTCCTGGACCAGGGCTACTGGCCCGACGGGCTCTACACCCCCCCGGCGGAGGCAGCCATGGTCTGCGACATCCAGACCATGAAGGCCCTGGGGTTCAACATGCTCCGCAAGCACATCAAGATCGAACCCCTCAGGTGGTACTACCTCTGCGACACCATGGGCATGCTGGTCTGGCAGGACATGGTCTCCGGCGGAGGTCCCTACCGGGTGGGGATCGTGAACGTGCCCGTGGCTGGGATCCTGCCCCACCGGGTGGATTCGAGCTACAAGGCTTTCGGCCGCCGGAGCGAGGGAAGCCGGCTCCGGTACTACGAGGAACTGGACGAGACGGTGAAGCTTCTCTACAACTGCCCCTCCATCGTCATGTGGGTGCCCTTCAACGAGGGCTGGGGCCAGTTCGACGCTTTGGAGGCGGTCCGGCGCATCCGCGCCCTGGACGGCACCCGGACCGTCGACCACGCCTCCGGCTGGCACGATCAGGGGGGCGGCGACGTGTTCAGCCGCCATGTGTACTTCCGCAAGTTCCGGTTCAAGAAGGACCGGGGCGGCCGGGCGGCGGTGCTTTCGGAATTCGGCGGCTACGCCTGCGGCATCCCCGGGCACCGGGGGTCCAAGAAGGACTTCGGGTACACGATGTTCCCCGGGGAGAAGGAGCTGAGGGCGGGGGTCGTGGAGCTGTACG
>JAZRUD010000146.1:0-1286 GCA_045652385.1 Clostridia bacterium | reverse complement strand
GGCGCTCCTCGTCCCGGTAGGGGGTGAGGTAGGTCTGGATGATCTCCACCCGCTGGCAGTTGGGGTTGTTGTTGAGCCAGTCGAGGTCCGGGTACTTGATGAGGTACCGCCGGGCGTGCTCCATGGGCTCCGGCTCCCCGAGAGCCGACATGACCTCCTTGAGGAGCCGCAGCATCTTGCCGTTGAAGTCCGTGCTGTTGTCGATGATCCTAAGATGGGGATGCCCCGCCCAGGCCGCCAGGGTCTTTTCGTCCAGGTCGATGGCCTCCTCCGGGGTCTCGGTGCGGGCGGTGTTGTTGGCTGTGGTGTAGAAGGGCAGGGCCCCCTTGGCCGCCGTGACCAGGTGGAAGACCGCGTCGTACTTGTCCCGGAAGCTCACCTCGTCCTGGTCCAGCTCCTTGAGGATGCTGGCGAACTCCTCCGGCTCCATATAGGGCTTGTCGTCCATGGAACCCCGGTCGTGGACGATGACCACGTTGTCGTTCGATAGAGCCTCCGCCGCCCGGCGATAGAGCCGCTCCCGCTCCAGCTGGTAGCGGACCTGGATGCGCTGGAAGGCGAAGTTGTCCTTGCAGTTGTAGCTGGAGATGCCGCCGTTGGCGAGCTCGGTGAAGGTCTCCGTCAAGAAGATCACCGCGTAGCCCGCGCTGGTCAGGGCGTTCTGCAGCCAGCTCATGGCCGTGGTCTTGCCGCCGCAGGGACCGCCGGTGATGACGATGGTCCGTATCTTCTTTTGGCCGTTGGTGGGTGCGCTCATGTTGCCCCTCCTGTCCGTATAGATAAGTTAAGTATATCAGACTTGCACAAAAAAAGCCATAGCCGAGGAGGAAATAAAAAGCGACGGCCCTTTTCCCGAAAGAAAAGGGCCTCAATCTGTTTATGGAGAAAAGGGGCGAAAAGCCGTTACTTCCGTTTCTTCCAAAGCTTCACGCAGCCCTCCCAGGCGTTGAGCAGGGCGACGCTGAGCAGGATCCCGCCCAGGATGTCCGTGAGCCAGTGGACGCCGGAGAGGAGCCGCCCGGCCACGATCAGGGCCAGCATGACGGCGAAGATCACGGTCAACACGGTCTGGACGGTCTTGCTCTTCTTGGTATACTTTTTCAACAGCTGGAGCCCGCTGCCCAAAATGACGCAGGAAAGCATGGTGTGGGAGCTGGGGAAGGAGGCCTCCAGACCCTCCCCGTCGGGCAGGAGGATGGGCCGGTAGTTCACGACCACCTTCTCAAAGAGGATGTAGAAGAGCACGGTGACCACGTACAGGGCGCCCAGCAGCAACAGCTCCTTGT
>JAZRUD010000145.1:0-1393 GCA_045652385.1 Clostridia bacterium | reverse complement strand
TGCCGTTTTTGCCCACGTATCCGCCCACGTCCAGCTTGCCGTTCTCCTTGGGGGGCAGCTCGCAGCCCGGGTCCCCGGCGCAACCCTTCACGAGGGGGCCCTTGCGGCCCACGCATACGAGATTCCCCCCGGGGCCGCCGCCGGAGAGGATGGCGGAGACGGAGTCCGTGTCGTTTTTGAGCTGGGAGGCCATCATGGCCACCATAAGAAGCTCCCGCCCCAAGGCGGCGCTGACCGTGCGGCTGAGGCTGTGGATGCGGTGGGCCCCCGCCACCAGATCGCGGCCGGTGATGGCGGCGAAGGGGATGGTGTTGTTTTTCAAAAGTCCCTGGAGGATCGTATCGTTCATGTTCATTCCTTTCGTGCCGTGAATTGAAGCCGTTCCGCGGTGGCCCCAGGCGCGCTGCGGGTAAAGGCTTCGTATGTCTGTATGTCCCCGAAGCCGGAGCTTACGAGGGCCGTTCTCAATTCTTCCTCGGTATATGCCCGCTGGCTGTGACGCTCCTCGAAGCGGGCATATCTCGTGCCCTGCTTCAAAAAGCCGGTGAGCAGCATATCCACCCGGTCGAGGCGAGGATGGTAGGTGTTCTCCCAGATATAGGCCCAGTCGTCTCCGGCGGCGGCGAAGGTGTTGTTCCCCAGGACGGCGGAGAGCTTGTAGACGGAGGAAACGTCGAAGAGGTGCAGCCCGCCGGGTTTCAGCGCCGTATAGGCCGCCCGGAAGAAATCCTCCGCCCCGTCTACCAGATAGTTCACCCCGTCGCAGGCCGCGATCACCGCGTCCACGGGCTTGTGGAGGGCGATGCGCCGCATGTCCTGGCAAACGAAGGGCAGGAACCGGAGCCCCGCGTTGAGCGCCTTCCGGCGAGCCTCCATGAGCATATCCTCCGACAGGTCCGAGCCGGTGATCTGATAGCCCATGCGTCCAAGGCGCACCGTCAGACTTCCGGTGCCGCAGGCGCATTCGAGGACGCTTTTGGCCCCTGCCTCCTTCAAAAACCCATGGATATATGCAGCCCAGCCGTCGTAGTCCACGTCCCCCATCATGCGGTCGTAGCCCGCGGCAAAGGCGCTGTATGCTTCGTTCATTTCAATCTCCCATCCTTGTATAGCAGTTTTGCCGGTTTCGCTTGGAAAATCGCTGCGCCGGTCCGCCGCTAAAGCAAAATCTGCAGGTGTGAAAAGCCATGCTTTTCACACTAGTCCGTTCTCCAAATCCTGAGCGTACTCCACCAGCCGGGTGAGCCGGTGGTTCATGCCCGATTTTTTGATATCCGCCATGTCGGCCAGCTCCTGCAGACTGGCATCAGGATAGTTGAGCCGAAGCTCCGCCGCCTCCTTCAAGGCCTTGGGCAGCCGCTGAAAATGGCCGTGGCGGAGGATGGTGTTCACC
>JAZRUD010000144.1:0-1218 GCA_045652385.1 Clostridia bacterium | reverse complement strand
CGCCATGGAGCCCATGAACCCCTACGAGCGCCGGGTGATCCATTCCGCACTTCAGAGCTTCAGGGGCGTCACCACCCACTCTGAGGGCGAGGAGCCCAATCGCCGGGTCATCATCACCCCCGAGGATTGACGAAACAAGGGCCCGAACGGGCCCTTTTCTTGTAGGGAGGCAGCTATGAAAGTCGATACCATCTACGCTCCGTCCACCGCCGTCGGCGGGGCCATCGCCCTCATTCGGGTGTCCGGGCCCCTGTGCCCCGACATCGCGAAGGAGATGCTGGACCGGGACGTAAGCAAAACGCCCCGGATGCTCCGCTTCGTCCGCATGCTGGACGGAGAGAAGGTGCTGGACGACGGCATGGCCTGCTTTCTGCCGGGGAAGAGGACCTACACCGGGGAGGATATGCTGGAGCTCTCCTGTCACGGCGGCAGCCGTACGGTAGCCCGATTGCTGGAACGGCTGAGCCGCACCGGCGCCCGGCCTGCGGAGCCGGGGGAGTTCACCAAGCGGGCCTTCCTCAACGGCAAGATGGACCTTTCCGAAGCCGAGGCGGTCATGGACGTGGTCTCCGCCCGGGCGGAGGGAAGCTTGGAAACGGCTCTTGAGCAGCTTCACGGGAAGCTGTCGGAGCGCATCACAGAGATCGAGGGGCTTTTGATCGACAGCCTTTCCGCCATCGACGCGGCGGTGGACTATCCCGACGAGGTGGAGGAGGACGTGTCGCTGGCCCTGCCAGGGAGCCTCAGCAAGGCCCGGCGGGAGATAGACGCTCTGATCGAAGAGGGGCGGCAGGGGCGCGTCCTGCGGGAAGGGGTCTACGTGGCTTTGGTGGGCCGGCCCAACGTAGGCAAAAGCTCTCTGCTCAACGCCCTCATCGGCATGGATAGAGCCATCGTCACGGACCTCCCGGGTACCACCCGCGACACCCTGGACGAGGAGACCGCCTTCTTCGGCGTCCCCGTGCGGCTGGTGGACACGGCGGGCATCCGCGACAGCGGCGATCTGGTGGAAAAGATCGGCATCGACCGGGCCAAGGCGGCTCTCGATCGGGCGGACGTGGTGGTCCTGCTCTTGGACGGCACCCAAGCCCTGACGGCGGAGGACGGGGAGCTCCTTGCTCTCACGGCGGGAAAGAACCGGCTGATCCTGCGCAGCAAGGGCGATCTTTTGCAGGGAGCGGACGACTTCGGAGAGCTGACCGTCAGCGCCAAGACCGG